>JALZHC010000903.1 GCA_030914105.1 Acidobacteriota bacterium | reverse complement strand
GGCACAGGTACTCTTCGCGTGAGAAGAGGCCGCGCTCGCAGTCGGGCAGAAGGTGCTCGCGCAGTATCCGCCCCTCGTGGCGCAAAGAGAGCGCGACGACGATGAGCATCCCGGCGAAGGTCGGCATCATCACGAGCGCGTAGGTGAGCAGGACGTAAGCGCCGTTGTCGTGGATGGCCGCATCCCAGGCCGAAAAGTTCCAGCCCGCGTGCAGCAGAATCGCCGCCGCGAAGCCCGCCGCCGGTGCGACGAACTTCGTCAGACGCCGCGTGGACTGCGCCGCAAGGCCGAGGCCGACGCCCGTCATGCCCGTAAACAGTGGGTGTGCGAAGGGCGAGAACAGCCCGCGCACGATGAAGACGCCGAGCGCGTTGTGCTCGGCCACGGCCACGCCGTAGTACTTGACGTTCTCCGTCATGGCGAAGCCGAGGCCGACCATCGCCGCGTAGATGATCCCGTCGGTCACGCCGTCGAACTCGTCGCGCTGCCAGAAGTAGAGCGCGAACAGGGCCAGCGCCTTGGCCGTCTCCTCGACGACGGGCGCGCTCAAGACCATGCCGTAGAAGCGCGCCGTGCGCTCGTCGGCGAACGCGCCGACGATGGCGACGCCGACGGAGTTGATGACGATGGCGAAGAAGACCGCGACGAGTGCGCCCCAGAAGAAGGCCGTGGCGAGCATCCACGTCGGCTCCGGCTCGTAGCGGTCGAGCCAGAGCACGAGCGTGACGTAGACGGGCACGGGCAGCGCCGCGGCGATGAGGCCCGCGAAGAATGGGACGGGGCCGGTCTCGTAGCCGATCATCCAGAGCGTGAACAGACCCGCGAGCAGCGCCGCCAGCACGGCCAGCGAGACGAAGGCCCAGCGCAGAACGCTCCGCTTCCTGACGGCGGGGGCCGGCGCGGCCAGGTGCGGGTAGGGTGGGGCGGGGAAACGGTTCATACGAGCCTGTCCGCGCCGCGCGCGGGAGCGTCTGCCGGAAGCGCTGACGGCGCGGAGGCTGTCCGCGGCGCGCGCGCGTCGGCCAGGTGGAGTTCAGCCGTGCGAGTTCATGTAGAACAAAAGAATCAGGAGGCCGCCGATGAGCAGGACGACGACGAAGCCGATGACGGCCAGGAGCGTCGGGCTGAAGCCGCGCGCGGGCGTCGGCTGCGTCGAGTCTTCGCCGGCTGGCGTGTGGGCCGCGGCGCTCTGGTGTGCCGCCGCGCCCGAAGACGTAGGACGAGGGGGCGGAGTCGGCGGCATCTTCTTCCCGACCATCGTCGCGGCGAGGTTCCATTCGGTCGCAGGGTTCTGCCCCGCGTCGCCCATCCCGACGACCGCGCCGCACTTCGAGCAGAAAGCCTGGTCGGCGGCCAGCGCCGCGCCGCACTTCTGACAACTCGTCTCCATCTTAGGAACTCCCCCTGGCCGTGAAAACCGAAGACCCGAACGCGCCGAGAACCCTTCCGGGCGAAAGCGGACGCAAGTATAAACGTATCGCCGCGCTTCTTCCAACATGAATTTAGAGCGGCGCAGGGTTAATTCCGTCTTGAGTCGGCAGAAGGTTGAAGCCCGACGATGCCGCGGGCCGTTAATGGACGCGGCCCGCAGAGGTGTCTATAATCACGAGCCAGCCGCGGGGCCGAAAGCGAGTGGCGGCCACGGCTCCCCCGAACCGCTGCGCCGAAGGAGCGCGGCACGCAGTCTTCGCCGGAGAAAAACTTTTGCGCACACGCCCAGCCGCACAGACGGCGCAGAACGCGCGCGCGCGCACGCAGACGAGCGCGACCGTTAGGCGACGTGTGCACCCGCGCATGCCCTCGACGGTCAGCTACATGGTCGTCGCGGGCGGACTCGCGCTCGCGCTCTTCTGGGCCATCTGGTTTCTTCTGCGCACGGACGGCGAGGAAGCGCCGTGGTTCCCTTCGGGGCTGGCCGCAGGGTTCGTCATCCTTGTCGCCGCCGCGGCGCGCGAGATCGCGATGCGCCGCGCGTGGGCGCGTTACGCGCGCGAGATGGAGATGTTGATGGGCACGCGCGAAGCCTCCACGTCCGGGGCCAAGCCGAAGCCCGCAAGCCGCTCCGGCATGCAGGCGCAGGTCGCGGCGCTGCGCCAACTCCAACAGCACCTCTCCGAACTCGACCCCGCGGCCACGCCGCCCGAAGCGCACCTCGAAGCCTACAGACTTTGCGAGCAGTACCTGGCGGGCGCGGATGAGGCTC
>JALZHC010000331.1 GCA_030914105.1 Acidobacteriota bacterium | reverse complement strand
GTCTCGACGTGCTCGAATCCGAGCGCCTCCCGCTCCTCTTCGCCGAGCAGAACGCGCGCCTGCGCGAGCAGTTGGAAAGCAGGAATCAGTAGTCAGTAGTCAGTAGGCGCTCCGCGTCGCGGATGATTACGCCGACACCGCAGCGGCGCGAATGAGAGGCCGTCTTCTACTGGCTCCTGGCTACTGACTACTGGCTACTCCTTTCCTTCTCCCGCCGCGCGGCTTACAATGCTCGCGCTCTGATTAATCCGAAAAGGTTTTGACCGCGCAAGGGTCTAATGATTCAGGCCGTCTTCTTCGACTTCAACGGCGTCATCATTGACGACGAGCCACTGCACCAGAGGGCCTTCGGCGAGGCGCTCCGTGAGGAAGGCATCGAGCAGACCGAAGCAGAGTATTTCGACTCGCTCGGCATGGACGACGCGACGTTCGTGCGCGCCGCCTTCGAGCGCGCGGGCCGCGAGTTGTCGGACGAGGTTCTGCGGCGCGTCATCGAGCGCGAGGCGGCCAGTCATCGCGCGGCTCTGGAGAAAGAGCTGCCGCTCTTCCCCGGCGTCGTCACCTTCGTCAAGGCGCTCTCGCGCCGGCACCCGGTCGGCCTCGTCAGCATGGCCGGGCGCGACGAGATTGATTACGCCCTGGCGCGCGCGGGGCTGACCCAACACTTCGGCATCATCGTCAGCGCCGCGGACGTGACCGCCTGCAAGCCCGACCCATGCTGCTACACGAAGGCGCTCGAACTCCTGAACGCCAGGCGCGGCCAGGCGCAGGTGCTCCCCGTCGCCGCCGAAGAGTGTCTCGTCGTCGAAGACTCGCCGCCCGGCATCCGCTCGGCGCGCGCCGCAGGCATGCGCACGCTCGGCGTCACCAACACCGTCAGCGACCAGGCCCTGCGCGACGCCGGGGCCGACGTGGTCACGCGCAGTCTCGCCGACTGGACGCCCGACGCCGTGCACCACGTCTTCAACTAAAGGATGAAGGCGGAAGGATGAAGGATGAAGGAGAATAATTTAAAAGGTCGCACGAAATCCTTCGCGCTCAGAGTTATCAAACTCTATGCTGCTTTGCCGAAGACTGTAGAGGCGCAGGTTATCGGAAAACAAATCTTACGTTCCGACACGTCCGTCGGAGCGCACTACCACGAGGCGCAACGCGCAAAGTCAACGGCAGACTTCATAAGCAAAATCGAAGGCGCGCTGCAAGAACTCGAAGAAACCGTTTACTGGTTGGAACTGCTCGCCGACGCGGAGATCGTTCAACCCGACCGCCTAAAGCCGCTCCGCGAAGAGGCTGAAGAGTTGACGGCAGTTCTGGTCACAGTAGTCAAGCACGCGAAGGAAAAAATGCGGTGAAGAGTTATCTTTCATCCTTCATCCTTCCGCCTTCATCCTTGCCTTTATGACTCCTGCTGACAAACTTGCGGCGGCGGAGGCGCGGGGCCGTTTCGCGGCGGAGGTCATGCAGCCGGACGAGCGGATCAACCTCGCGCGCGCGGCGCTGCTCATCGGCGAGGAGGAGGAGCCGCGCCGCTTCGACCCCGAACGCTGCCTCGCACGCCTCGACGAGATGGGCGAAGAGGCGCGTGCGCGCGTCCGCGCCGCGGAAGGCCCCGCCGTCGAGGCGCTCAACCGCTACCTCTTCGACGAGCAGGGCTTCACGGGGAACGAGGCCGACTACTACGACCCGCGCAACAGCATGCTCCACCACGTGCTCGCGCGGCGCGCGGGAATCCCGATCACGCTCTCACTCGTCTACATGGAGGTGGGCCGTCGCGCGGGGCTGAAGGTCGAGGGCGTTGGCTTGCCGGGCCACTTCCTCGTGCGCGCCTGGGGCGAAGACGGAGAGGACGAGGGCGTGCTCGTTGACCCGTTCAACCGGAAGGTGACCGACCGCGAGGAGTGCCAGAAGCGGCTCGACGTGATTTACGACGGGCGGCTCGCGCTGCGTGAAGAGCACCTGCGCTCGGTCGGAGTGCGCAGCATCCTTGCGCGCGCGCTCGGCAACCTCAAGGCCGTCTACATCCAGGCGCAGCTCTTTCGCCGCGCTCTCTCGGCGGTCGAGCGCATACTCCTTCTCACCCCGCACGACCTCGAAGAGCGACGCGACCGCGGCATGCTCCTCGCGCAGCTCGACCGCTTCAACGAGGCCATCGCCGAAGCGCAGAGCTACCTCAACCTCTCGCCCGACGCCCCGGACGCCGAAGCCGTCCGCGAGCAGCTCAAAAAGATGCACCTCCGCCAAGCGATACTTAACTGAAACTAGCCAGTAGACAGTAGCCAGCATCCAGTAGCCGCTCCGCGCCAGCGGGCCTCCGCGCTGAAATCGTTGGCCTCCTTTGCCGAAGACTTTTCTACTGACTACTGACTACTGTCTACTGTTTCATTCCGGCTTGCCTTTGCAGGTCGGCCCGAAGAGGGCCGGGATTTTGCCGCTGATGACGGGGTGGTTTGCGGCCTCGGCGTTGAGGGCGAGCCAATCCTGATATTGGTCGGGCAGTGAGGCGTCGGCGTAGATGGCCTCGACGGGGCATTCGGGGACGCAGGCGTCGCAGTCTATGCAGGTGTCCGGGTTGATGTAGAGGCGGTCGGGCAGCTCGTGGAAGGCTTCGACCGGGCAGACCGCCGCGCAGTCCGTGTACTTGCAGTCAACGCAGTCCTCTGTGACAACGTAAGTCATCGCTCGACCGTCTCCTCCGCGTGCTCTCTTCCTTTGAAGGCGAACGTTTGAAGCACACTGTCTATGACAGTCGCGGCACTGCTGTCAACCGCGTAGAAGCGTTGTGGGGCCGGCGACGGCGAGCACGGCAGTTCGGCCGTCGCGGCAGTCGTTACTTGAGGACAGTAAACCCCTTCAAGGCTCTGCCCGAAATCTCCCGCACGGCCTTCTCGCCGCCGGGCGCGGCAGACGCGTCCTCGACGTAAAGCAGGATGAACTCGTGGCGCTTGGCCTCGTCAACCAGCCGCACGAAGCGCTGAAACACTATCGACTCGCCGATCCGGTAGCCCTTGCTCTCCAGAAACGACGCGGCGCGCGCGACATCCGACTGCGGGTTCGCCTTGAGCACCGCGGCGACGCTTGCGACGGCTTCGGAGTTGGCGAGATAGGGCAGACCGCCGAGGTTGACGGTCTGCGTGACGGGGTAATTGTATGAGCCTTCGACGCCGGGCAGGCGGCCCTCGAACTGCAACATGTACATGCGGCGTATGTGCCCGCGCGCGTCGGCGTCAACGAAGAAGTGCTGCTCGGCGCGCGCCGTCTCGTACAGGATGAAGCTCTGCGAGCCGATGTACTTGAACGGCCTTGCGAACTTGATGCGGACGGGCGGCAGAGAGGTCGAAGTCAGAACCCGACCTTTGACGCTGCGCGCCTGCGCCGCTTCGGGCTTGTCGGCAGTTTGCGCGCAGGCGTAGGCCGGCAGCAGAAGGCCGACGAAGACGGCTGCGCATGCCGCCGCAAAACGTCTCCACATCTCAATCCCTCCTTGCCGCGCCGGCATCACTTACAGCCCGGATGCCCGCACGCGCATTCGGACGTGGGGTCTGTGTCGGCTGCGTCCTCGCAGTCGTCGCTGCAATAACGACGCTCGCCCTCGACCGTGCAGTTGCACTTCCGGTGCGCGCAAACCTTCTCGTCTGTGTTGACCGGGTCGGCCATGTTTCAAGCCTCCTTTCCGAATTGACTTTCTTAGCCCGGAGCCTTTCCGAATTGAGTTTCTGAGCCCGGAGCCTTAACGCCCGGAGTTGCCGCCGCGGCGCGTGTCAGACGGCCCCGGCAGACGGTCGGTCAGGTTCGAGGCGTCGCGCGCCTGCTGCGGCACGCTCGCCCCCTGAACCATCTCGTTCTCGCGCTCATGCATCTGCTTGTTCTTTTTGTCCTTTCGCTCCCCGTCCTTCTTCTGCCGTTTCTTCTCTGACATCTCTTCCTCCATTTTCGAAAGGATGAAGGCGGAAGGATGAAGGATGAAGGGAAAGCAGAAGGCCATGCGACCGCGCTTTCATCCTTCATCCTTCCGCCTTCATCCTTGCTTTTACCCTGCCGTCGTCTCGCCGCCCAAAAGCGTCAGCACCTCGCCCGTGACGTAGCTCGAATCGGCTTCGGAGGCGAAGTAGACGAAGGCCGGCGCTATCTCTTCGGGCTGCGCGGGCCGCTTGAAAGGCGTGTCCGCGCCGAACTCCGCGACCTTCTCCGCCGACTTGTCCGAAGGGTTCAGAGGCGTCCACACAGGCCCCGGCGCGACGCAGTTGACGCGAATCTTTCGCTCGACCAGATTCTGCGCGAGCGACTTCGTGAAGGCGTGAATCGCGCCCTTCGTCGCCGAGTAGTCGAGCAGCTCCTTGCTGCCTTCGAGGCCCGTGATCGAGCCGGTGTTGACTATACTAGCGCCCTCCTTCATGTGCGCGAGCGCGGCCTTCGCCATGAAGAAATAGCCGTAGATGTTCGTCTTGAACGTCCGGTCGAACTGCTCCTCGCTCACGTCTTCGATAGACTTCTGGTGCTGTTGGAAGGCCGCGTTGTTGACGAGCACGTCGAGCTTGCCGAACTCTCGAACCGTCTGCCCGACGGCCTCGCGGCAGAATCCGGAGTCGCGCACGTCGCCCGCGACGAGCAGCGCGCGCCGGCCCTCGCGCTCGACCGCCGCGCGCGTCTCTTTCGCGTCCCGTTCTTCTTCGGGCAGATAGACTATGGAAACGTCCGCGCCCTCGCGCGCAAACAGCACGGCCACGGCGCGACCGATGCCGGAGTCGCCGCCCGTGATGAGCGCGACCCTGTCCTTGAGTTTGCCCGAACCCTCGTAGTGCGGCGCTTCGTAACGCGGCTTCGGCTCAAGCTCGGCCTCAAGCCCAGGCTTCTCCTGATGCTGCGCCGGCATCGGCGACTCCGGCTCTCGCAGCACGCGCGGCGTCGCGGCGCGCTGCGCGGAAGATTTCTTCGCGGTTGACTTCTTCGACCCGGAAGCAGCCGCCTTCTTCGCGCCGGGCTTCTTGCCGCCCTTCGCGCCGCCCTTGCTCGCACCCTTCTTGCTCGTCTTTGTCGCCATCGTCTCTCCTGCGGATGATTTCTCAACTTCACACGCCGCGCGGGCCGCGCGCGTGCGAGAAATTCTCGAAGGGGAATTGGTTTAGGGGAAGGGAACGGCGAGATTATAGGCGGGCCGCGGCACGGATTTCTGGCTTAACTATCAAGTTTCTGTCGTGAGAGACAAGACAAAGGCAGTAGCC
>JALZHC010000902.1 GCA_030914105.1 Acidobacteriota bacterium | reverse complement strand
ACGGCCATCTTTGGTTCGAGCTGTTGCGCTCATAAGCGGTAAAAGACTCTTGGATGATTAACGAGGTAAACCGGCTTTTGGTGGGAACAGATGTCGGGGCATCCTATTCGGCGAACGCCAGACCCTTGCTCGTTCGCACACAGGATAACCGATGAGACGGGATGTCCGTCAAGTTTTCGCGGGGATTATGTCCTTCTCCCTTGAGCCTAAGGCGGGTTGGGTTCAACGCAGAGGCGCAGAGTTCGCGGAGGAAGCGCAGAGGGTTGAGTAGTTATGACTCTCTGCGCCCCCCTCCGCGTCCTCTGCGCCTCTGCGTTGAATGCCCACACTATACGCCCAAGAAAGACAAAACCGAGCTTCCGGCGACGGCTCCGCCTACTCAGCCGCGCGCACTGCTTCGACGAAGCGGCGCATGAGGCTGAGGCTCTTGCGGCCCGGCGAGGTCTCGACGCCGCTGCAGACGTCCACGGCGAACGGTTCGACGGCGCGGACGGCTTCGGCGACGTTCTCAGGCGTCAGCCCGCCGGCCAGGAAAAGTTTCGGGACGACCTCGCGCGCCGCACGCGCGAGCGACCAGTCGAAGCTTCGGCCCGTCCCGCCGTAGGCGTCCTTGTCGTAGGCGTCGAGCAGGAGGGCGTCAGTCTTGTATAAAAGCAACCGCTCGACGCTGAAGCCGCGGCCTACGCGCAGAGCCTTGATGACAGAAACCCCTCCGAGGCGCGCGCAGAATTCCGGCGTCTCGTCGCCGTGCAACTGCGCCGCGCCGACTCCCGACTCGGAGACAATGCGCGCGACCGCCTCCGGCCCGTCCGCGTTAACGAACACGCCGACGCGTGCGACCCTTTCAGGCAGCACCGACGCGATCCGACGCGCCTCACCCGGCGACACGTAGCGCGGACTCTTCGAGTAGAAGTTAAAGCCCAGCAAGTCCGCGCCGGCCTCGACCGCCGCCAGCGCGTCCAACGCGTTCGTGATGCCGCAAATCTTGACCAGGGTCATGACAACTGAAACCGAACTGGCGGCGGAGCGCTTCTCCTTGACCGCGCCGCCGACTACGCTTTGTGAACTTAGGTCGGGGCGTTGTGAATTTCGGTCGGGGATATCAGCGCGCGCAGAGCCTCTTCGGGCCGCTCGGCGCGCATCAGCGTCTCGCCGACGAGGAACGCGCCGAAGCCGCACGCGCGCAGACGCGCGATGTCGGCGGCGTCGCGCAGGCCGCTCTCGCTCACGAGCAGTGTGCCGCGCGGCGCGAGCGCGGCCAGGCCGAAGGATGTTTCGAGCGAGACCTCGAAGGTGTGCAGGTCTCGGTTGTTCACGCCGACCAATTGCGCGCCCGCGCCGAGCGCGCGCTCCAACTCCGCGGCAGTGTGAACTTCGACGAGCGCGTCGAGGCCGAGTTCTTCCACGGCGAGCGAGAGCAGGCGCGCGAGCGTCGCGTCTTCGAGCGCGGCGACGATGAGCAGCAGCGCGTCCGCGCCCGCCGCAGCCGACTCGAAGACCTGGTAGTCTTCAAATATGAAATCCTTCCGCAACACGGGCAGACGCACGCTCTCTTTAACCTCGGCCAGGTCTCGGAGCGAGCCGCGGAAGAAGTCCTCTTCGGTTAGCACGGAGACGGCAGCCGCGCCGCCGCGCTCGTAAGCACGCGCCGTCTCGCGGGCCGACGCCCCAACGCGAATCTCGCCCTTTGAAGGCGACGCGCGCTTGAACTCCGCGATGACGTTCACGCGCCCCGCGTGCGCGAGCGCCCCGCGGAAGACGTGCCGGCGCGCGCCGGCCCTCGCGCTCAAGGCCTCGCGGCGCAACTCTTCGAGCGTCCGCGCCGACTTCGACTCCGCGAGCCGCTCTTTCTTCCTTTCGATGATCTTTGAGAGAAAGTTGCTCGAACTCATTTAGCCTTTAGTCGCCTGCACGAGCCGCTCAAGCTTGTCGAGCGCGGCCCCGCGGTCAATGCTCTGCTCGGCGAGGCGCGCAGCTTCGTTTAAGTCTTCGGCGAGGCCGCCGACATGCAGTGCCGCGGCGGCGTTGACGACGACGAGCGCGCGCGCGGCGTCGCGTCGCGAGCCTTCGAGTATCTCGCGGATGGTGCGCGCGTTCGCCTCCGCGTCGCCGCCGCGCAAGGGTTCGAGCGAGGCGCGCGCGAGGCCGAAGTCTTCGGGCGCGACCTCGAAGACGCGCACGCTTCCTGCGGCGACTTCGGCCACTTTCGTT
>JALZHC010000901.1 GCA_030914105.1 Acidobacteriota bacterium | reverse complement strand
CCGACGGCAACCGCCGCGATGGTGCCGGTCTGGATGACGAGGAAGAGCGTCCAGCCGTAGAGGAAGCCCCAGAGCGGCGAGAAGGCTTCGCGCAGGTAGACATACTGCCCGCCCGCCTTCGGCATCATCGCCGCCAGCTCGCCGTAAGAGAGCGCGGCCATCACCGTCAAGAGGCCCGTGATGACCCAGACGACGAGGAGCCAGCCGGGCGAGCCGACCTGTCTGGCGATATCCGCCGAGACGATGAAGATACCGGAGCCGATCATCGAGCCGGCCACGATCATCGTCGAGTCCCAAAGTCCGAGGCCGCGGATAAAACCCGTCCGCCCGCCCTCAGTCCCCAAAGCTTCAGCCATAGTCGCCCTCCCTCGGTCGCCGCCGAAGTCCCGGGCCCGGAGTAGAACTCCGCCGCTCGGCCCTCCGGTCGCCCTCACGAAAAACTGACTGTCTGAAGATTACTTTCCGGCACGGGCGGCACGAGGAGATATTGCCGCCTCGACTCCACGGGCCGTGTTCCTTGCGCCCGTCCGAGCTATCGTTCCAGCGTGGGCGCATTATACCTATTTAACGTGCCTTGTCGAGCCACAATTCCGCGCGCCGCGACGAATTAACTTGCCCTCCCGCGCGCCGGTGGTAAAATCTCGACACGCCTCGGTAGCTCCAGACGCTCTACACACTTTCTTACTGACGAGGAAAAAAGATGGCAGACGACCCGACTGCTTCCGGCACTCCCGCCCCCGTCTCCAACTTCGCGGCGAAGCTCTCCAACTTCGGCGGCGCGCAGGCCGTCAAGGCCAACGCCGCGCAGCTCTCCGCCAACACCGTCCGCATAGACCCCGGCGGCGCGACCTTCCCGACCATCGGCCAGGCCATCGCCAGCATCACGGACGCCAGCCAGCAGAAGGAGTACCTGCTCACCATCGGCCCCGGCACTTATAATGAGCAAGTGACGCTCAAGCCCTTCGTCTACCTCGACGGCGCGGGGCCGGGCCAGACCATCATCAACTACCCGCCGACCCAGGACGCCTTCAGCCGCGGCACCGTCATCGCCGCCTCCAACTCCGGCATCGGCGACATGACCGTCACCTGCGAGGGCGGCAGTTGGGGCGACTGGAGCACGGCGGTCGTCATCGGCGGCTGCACGCCCTTCTACGCCGACAACGTCCAGATGGTCTGCGACGACCAGGGCAACGCCGGCATCAACATCGAGACCTGCGCCGTCAACTGGAACTCGGAGGGCCAGGGCCCTTCGCAGGTCTACATCTCCTATTCGAGCGTCACGGCCAACGCGCAGAGCGGACAGTCGAGCGGCCTGGCGCTCATCACCAGCGGGCTGAACGCTGCGTGCAACGTCGAGTGCATCGAGTCGAAGTTCGTGGCGACCGGCGGCACGAACCCCATCGGCGCTTACTCGAACTACAACTCGAACATCACGCTCGACAACTGCTACATCGAGGGCGCGTACTTCGCTCTCGACCTCTCCGACGCCGCCATCACGGCCAACAACTGCCAGATCAACGGCCCAGTCCAGAACGGCGTCGTCATCAACAACTACACGCCGCCAGCAGAATAAGGATGAAGGCGGAAGGCGGAAGGATGAAGGGAAAGCAGGAGTCAGTAGCCAGGAGCCAGTAGCCAGTAGAAAATCGTTTTCCTGCGCTCCGGTTAAATAGTAAAGCTCGTCATGCTGATGAAAGAACTACTGGCTACTGACTACTGTCTACTGTCTACTATTGCCTACTTCATCCTTCCGCCTTCCGCCTTCATCCTTCATTCACAGTTGCCGCCGCCGCGCGCGTCGTGTTAGCTTTCCAACCGCCCGAACGCCCCTCGCATCAAATGCCCGGCGAGTGTGCCCAGCAAGACCCGACGCGGCTAAAAACCTCCGAGATTTCGAGACCGGCTTTACACAGATGCGCGACCCCGCTCCCCCGCCACGCTTCTCGCACGCCCTTCCGCCGCGTTTTCCCGCCGCGCTTCGGCGTCCGGCGCGCGCGCACGCGCCGCTCTGGGCCGCGCTGCTCGTCCTGCTCGTCTGCACGTGCGCGTCGGCGAAGCCGAGCTTCACCGTGCAGCCTCCGCCCGCATGGGTGCAGCCCGTCACGTCGCCGCCGGAAAGCGACGACGCGGGCGCGAAGGGGGCCGAGAGCGGGCCGAGCGTCCTGCTCGACGACCGGCAGGTGCGCGTCGGCGCGCGCGGCGCGGAGTATTAC
>JALZHC010000900.1 GCA_030914105.1 Acidobacteriota bacterium | reverse complement strand
CCCCTCGACGCTCACGAACTTCTCATAAGCCGAGAGCAGACGCGCGCCGGCCTCGCGCATCTCGCGGTTCGGCTCGACGCCGTAGACGCGGTTGCCGTTGCGCAGCAGCAGCTCGCTCAGAATCCCCGTCCCCGAACCCACATCGGCGACGACCGAAGCCGGCGTCAGCCCGCACTCGTCGGCCAGCAGCTCGACGACCGACGGCGGATAGCCCGGCCTGTATTTAATGTAGTTCTCGACGCGGCTTGAGAAGCGTTCTGTCGGGTCTGTGCTCATGTCTTGAAGCGGCGCGCGCGGGCGCGCGGGCGTTGCAATTTAGCAAAAAGAGAGTTTGCCAAACCGGGCCGAAATTTCGTGTGAAAACGGGCCGGGGCCGTAGTTTACCAACCGCGCGGTTGACAAAGTGTCCGGCGTAAAAGTAGCATGAAAGCGTTGTGGTAGCCACTCTGAAACACGGGCTGGGCGCTTCGCGCGAGGGGATCGTGCACGAGCTTCGCGCGCGCGGGGCTTCGGGCGCAGACGAGCTGGCCGAGCTGCTCGGCGTGACGAAGCAGTGCGTCCGAAAGCACCTCGACGTGCTGGAGCGCGAGGGCTACGTCGAGCACGCGCCGGCGCGCGGCGACCGCGGCCGTCCCGCGCACGTCTTCCGACTGACCGAGAAGGCCGAGGAGCTTTTCCCGAAGCGCTACGACCTGCTCGCGCGCTCCGTGCTCAGGCAGGTGGGCGAGGTCTGGGGCGAGCGTGGACTGAACGCGGTCTTCTGCGGCTGCGCGTCGGAGATGGTCGCGGAGTTCCGACCGCGGCTCGTGGGGCTGGGCTTTGACGCGCGCGTGCGGCGTCTGACCGAGCTTCTACGCGAGGCCGGCTACGAGGCTGAGGCCGAGCGATTGGCTGACGGCTCGTACCTTCTGACGGAGTGGAACTGCCCGCAGGCTGAGCTGGCGCGCGAGTACCGGCAGCTCTGCGAGCAGGAGTTGACAGTCTACCGCGAGCTTCTGGAGACGGAAGTCTTCCGAGAGTCGCGCATCGCCGGCGGCGCTTCGCGCTGCGCGTACAGGGTTCTGAGACCGAAGAGGCGTGATAAGTGATGAGTGATAAGAAAGAGCCGCAGTTTCTTATCACTTATCACTCATCACTTATCACTCGAACGATATGGCACAAGTGACCGAGGCCGACGTTTACGGCGCGTTGTCGCAGGTGAAAGACCCAGACCTGCACAAGGACATCGTGCGGCTCGGCTTTATCAAGGACTTGAAGATCGAGGGCGGCGACGTTTCTTTCCGCGTCGTGCTGACGACGCCCGCGTGCCCCGTGCGCGAGCAGTTGCAGGAGCAGGCGCGCGCCGTGGTCGCGGCGCTTCCGGGCGTCGCGTCGGTGAAGGTGACGATGGATGCGGAGGTTCCCAAAGGTCGCGGCCTGGGCGAGAAGCTGACCGTGGAGGGCGTGCGCAACATCATCGCCGTCAGCTCCGGCAAGGGCGGCGTGGGCAAGTCGACGGTGGCCGTGAACCTCTCGGTGAGCCTTGCGCGCGACGGCGCGCGCGTGGGCTTGATGGACGCCGACGTGTACGGGCCGAACGTGCCGCTGATGCTCGGCGTCGCGCGCAAGCGTCCTTCGATCAACGTCAACAAGCTGGTGCCGATTGAGGCGCACGGCATACGTCTGATGTCGATGGCGGTCTTAAAGCCGGGCGACGAGCCTCTGATCGTGCGCGGGCCGATACTGCACAGCCTCGTCCGCCAGTTCCTGCAGGACGTCGAGTGGGGCGAGCTGGATTATCTGATCGTTGACATGCCGCCGGGCACGGGCGACGTGCAGCTCTCTCTGGCGCAGCTCGTCCCCGTCCAGGGCGCTGTGCTTGTGACGACGCCGCAGGAGGTTGCGCTCGCGGACGTGCGGCGGGCGCTCAGGATGTTCGAGGCGGTGAACGTGCCCGTCCTCGGCGTGGTCGAGAACATGAGCTACTTCGTCGCGCCGGACACAGGCGCGCGTTACAACATCTTCGGCGAGGGCGGGGGCCGGCGTCTTTCCGATGAGTACGGCGTGCCGTTCCTCGGCGCGGTGCCGCTAGGGCTTCAGGTGCGCGAGGGCGGCGACCGCGGCGTGCCCGTGGTCTTGAGCGACCCGGACTCGCCGCAGGCGGAAGCGTTCCGGCGCGTCGCCGAGGAGGTCGCGCGCCAGGTCTCAATCGAGGCGATGAAGCCGGAACTGGT
>JALZHC010000330.1 GCA_030914105.1 Acidobacteriota bacterium | reverse complement strand
GGGCAGACCGACCCGGGGTTCGCGCGGTACAACCGCTCCTTCGGCTTCGACCGGAGGCTGTTCGAGGCGGACGTGCGCGGCTCCCTGGCGCACTGCGAGGGGCTGCGCGCGGCCGGCGTGCTGGGTGAGGAGGAGGCCGGCCGCATCAGGCGCGGCCTGAACGAGCTGCTCGCGCGCGCCGGGCGCGAGGGCGCCGCCTTCTTCGACGACGAGGCGGCCGAGGACGTGCACTCGTTCATCGAGGCGCGGCTGATCGAGTTGGTCGGCGACGCGGGCCGGAAGCTGCACACGGGCCGGAGCCGCAACGACCAGGTGGCGACGGCGCTGCGCCTCTGGCTGCGCGAGGAGATAGACCGCGCCGGCTCGGCCGCGCGCGGCGCGCAAGAAGCGCTGCTCGACCTCGCCGAGTCGCACGCCGACGCAGTGCTTCCGGGCTACACGCACCTGCAACGCGCGCAGCCCGTCCTCTTCGCGCACTGGTGCCTCGCCTATTTCGAGATGCTCGCGCGCGACCGCGAGCGCCTCTCAGAGGTCAGGCGGCGCGTGAACGTCCTGCCGCTCGGCTCGGCGGCGCTCGCGGGGACGAGTTATCCGATAGACCGCGAGCGGGTAGCGCGCGCGCTTCAGTTCGATGCGCTCGCGCGCAACAGCCTCGACGCGGTGAGCGACCGCGACTTCTGCGTCGAGTTCGCGGCTAGCGCGAGCCTGGTTATGGCGCACCTTTCGAGGCTCGCCGAAGACCTCATCATCTACGCGACGACCGAGTTCGGCTTCGTCGAGCTGAGCGACGCCGTGGCGACCGGCTCAAGCCTGATGCCGCAGAAGAAGAACCCGGACGCGTTGGAGCTTGTGCGCGGCAAATCCGCCCGCGTCTTCGGCCACACGTTGGCGCTGCTCGCGCTCATCAAGGGCCTGCCGCTCACTTACAACAAGGACATGCAGGAGGACAAGGAGGCCGTCTTCGACGTGGCCGACACTCTGCGCGAATCGCTTGAGGTGACGGCGACCGTTCTGCGCAACGTGCGCCTGCGCGAGGCGCGTGCGCGCGACGCGGCGAGCCTCGGTTACATGAACGCGACCGAGATGGCCGACTACCTCGTGCGCCGCGGCCTTCCCTTCCGCGAGGCGCACGAGGCGGTCGGGCGGATGGTTCTCTACGGGCTTGGGAAGGGCTTGGAGCTGCACGAGCTGGAGCTCGAAGAGCTGCGCGCCTTCTCGCCGCTCGTCTCAGAGGACGTCTACGAAGCGCTCTCGCTCGAACAGACGCTCGCCTCAAAGTCGCAGGCTGGCGGCACCTCGCCCGCGCGCGTCCAAGAGGCTTTGGCCGCGGCTCGCGCGTCGCTGGCCGAAAGCTAAGTGGCAGGAGCCCGATCGTGAGGGAGGGCGCGGGGGAAAGGATGAAGGATGAAGGATGAAGGATGAAGGATGAAAGCCATGCTGGAGAGCATCCACTTCATCCTTCATCCTTCCGCCTTCATCCTTGCTCTCACGCCCTCCCTCATGGTCGGGCTACTGCTTCATCGTCTTCCTGCGCGGCGCGGCGTCGGGCTGGGTGTAGGCGTGGGCGTGGGGGCGAGGTCTTCGGGGGTGATGTGAGCTTCGACGGATTGCCTGCCGGAGTCGCCGATGCGGACGATGACGACGGGCTTGAGGGCGTTGCGGTCGGCGTTGAAGGTGACGGTGCCGGTGACGCCGGGGAAGTCTCTGGTCTCGGCGAGGGCGTCGCGGATGGCGGCGCGGTCGAGGGAGCGTGCGCGCGCGGCGGCGTCGAGGAGGATGCGCGTGGCGTCGTAGGCGGTGGCGGCGAAGGAGTCAGGCGTCGAGCCGAAGAGGCGGCGGTAGTCTGCGACGAAGCGCTGCACCTGCGGGTCTGGGTCTTCCGCCGAGAAGTGTGTGGAGAAGAAGTCGCCTGAGAGCGCCTGGCCGCCGATCTCGTAGAGGCGCGGCGAGTCCCAGCCGTCGCCGCCGACGAGCGGCGCGCCCAGCCCCGCGTCGCGCGCCTGCCGCGCGAGCTGTCCGGCTTCGAGGTAGTAGCCGGGGATGAAGACCACTTCGGGGTCTGCCGCCGCGACCTCGGCGAGCTGCGCCGAGAAGTCAGCCGCGCCCTCCCTGTACTCCTGCTCGGAGACGACCTCGCCGCCCTGCCGCTCGAAGGCCGCGCGGATGAAGCGCGCGAGCTCGACCGAGTAGCGCTGCGCCGGGTCGAGGAGGACGGCGGCCCGGCGCGCGTGCAGGCTGCCGGCGGCGAAGCGCGCGAGGGCCGCGCCCTGGAAGGGGTCTGTGTAGCAGCTTCGGAAAATGTAGTCGCCCTGCGCGGTCACTTCGGGGCTGGTCGCGGAGGGCGTGATCATCGGCACGCGCTCCTCCTGCGCGACGCGCGCGGCGGCCAGAGAGCGCGAGCTGACGACCTCGCCGACGAGCGCGTGGACGCGCGACTCTTCGGCGAAGCGACGGACGACCGTTTCCGTGACGCCGGGGTCGGAGCGCGTGTCCTGCGTGAGCAGCTCGACGCGGTGGCCCGCCACGCCGCCCGACGCGTTCGCCTCCTCGACGGCCATGTGGATGCCGTTTAAGGCAGAGATGCCGTACTGCGCCGTGTCGCCGGTCAGAGACATGAGCGCGCCGACGCGCAGATGCTCGGACGCGGGTTTGACGACCGCGTCCGAGCGCCCGCGCCCGCAGCCGAAAAGGCAAGATGAGAGTAGAAGGACGATGAAAGAAAGGATGAAGGCGGAAGGATGAAGGATGAAGGAATCCGTAGTAGCCAGTAGCCGGTAGCCAGTAGCCGGTAGTTCTTTCATCAGCACGGCGAGCTTCGATCTTTAGCCGGGGCGCAGGAGAACGGTTTTCTACCGACTACTGACTACCGGCTACTGGCCACTGCTTTCACTTCATCCTTCCGCCTTCATCCTTTCATGGTGCGTCAATCGGCGTCCGTCTTGACCGGGGCGGCGGGCGAACTCGGCGGCGCGTCCGGGTCGCCGACGGCCTGGCCCGCGGGCGAGACGCCGTGCGTCGAGATTTCGTGGCGCGTGTGCGCCGCCTCGTGCGACATGACGCTGTGCCTGCGCCCGTAGAGGAAGTAGATGAAGAGGCCGATGACGAGCCAGATGATCAGTCGCACCCAGTTCTCATAAGGGAGCGAGAACATCAGGAGCAGGCAGGTCAGGATGCCGAGGATGGGGACGAGCGGGACGAAGGGCGCGCGGAACGGGCGATTGGCGTCCGGGTTCGTCCGGCGCATGACCAACACCGCGCCGCAGACGATGACGAAGGCGAAGAGCGTCCCGATGCTCGTCATCTCGGCGAGGATGCTCAAGGGGATGAAGCCGGCCATCGAGGCGACGAAGAGGCCGGTCAGGATGGTTGACTTCCAGGGCGTGCGGAACTTCGGGTGGATGTCGCCGAAGAAGCCTTTCGGCACAAGGCCGTCGCGGGCGAGCGCCAGCATCACGCGCGGCTGGCTGAGCATCATCACGAGCAGGACGGAGGTGATGCCGGTCATCGCGCCGAAGGCGACGAGGTACTGCATCCACGTCAGGCCGGCGCGCTTGAACGCTTCGACGACCGGCGCGTTGATGTCAATCTCCTTCGTCGGAACCATCCCGGTCAGCACTGCCGAGACGGCGATGTAGAGGATCGTGCAGATGATGAGCGACGAGATGATGCCGATGGGCACGTCCTTCGCAGGGTTCTTCGCCTCCTCGGAGTGGACGGAGACCGAGTCGAATCCGATGTAGGCGAAGAAGATGATGGCCGCGCCCGCGAACATCCCGATTGGCTCGCCCGTCTTCGCCGTCTCACCGAAGATGGTCTTGCCGAAGAAGCTCACGCCCGTGTAGCCGTAGGGCGCAAACGGGTGCCAGTTGGCCGTGTTGATGTAGAAGATGCCGATGCCGATGACCATCAGCACGATGACGAGCTTGACGGCGACCATCAAGGCGTTGAAGGTCGCGCTCTCCTTGATGCCCTTGACGAGTACAACCGTAAGGATGAAGGTGATGAGCACTGCCGGCAGGTCGAGGTAAGAATTGGTGCGGACGAACCCGGTCGCCGGACACCCAGCCGCCACGTCCACGTTCAGACAGTAGTTGAAGGGGGTCGAGCTGATGGCCGCAGGCAGCTTGGCCGGGATGGCGGAAATCCCCTCGTGGAAGATGGGGATGAACTCCTTGAAGTGGGCCGACCACCCGTGCGCGACCGTCGCCGAGCCGACCGCGTATTCGAGTATCAAGTCCCAGCCGATGATCCAAGCGAACAGCTCGCCCAGAGTGGCGTAGGCGTAGGTGTAAGCGGAGCCTGCGACCGGCACCATCGAGGCGAACTCCGCGTAGCAGAGCGCGGCGAAGACGCACGCGAGGCCCGCCAAGACGAACGAGAGCATGAGCGCGGGCCCCGTTCGGTCGTGCGCGGCGACGCCCGTCAGGATGAAGATACCCGTGCCGATGATCGCGCCGACGCCGAGCGCCGTCAGTTGCGCCGGGCCGAGGATGCGTCGCAGGCGGTTCTCGCCCTGCATCTCTTCCAGGAGCAGGCTGAGCGGCTTGGTTCTGAAGAGTGGACTTGCCATTGTTATCCTCCGCGAGTGATTAGAACAATCCCAGGGGTTTGATAGCTCCGGTTACGAAGTCCGATTACTGCTTGTTAACTTTGCGGCCAAGCATAACACCGAACCGGCGCGGGCGCGAGTTCGTGACTTCCGCTCGCGTCGCGCTTCAATACTCTCCCTCCGCCTCGGCCACAGACTCCGAGATCGAGCCTTGCTCCGGCATCGGCACGCCGACCTTGCGCCAGATGAAGTAGACGGGGATGCCCGTCAGGACGATGATGAGGCCGGGCCAGGTCTGCGCCGTCTGGTAGATGAAGAGCACGAAGAGGATGACGGCCGCGCCCAGGATGTAGAGAACGGGCACGACGGGGTAGCCGAAGGCGCGATACGGTCGCTCGGCTTCGGGGCGCGTCTGCCGCAGGCGTATGACGCCGGCAATCGTCAGGATGTAGAAGATGAGCGCCGCCGAGATGACGTAAGTCAGGAGGTCGTTGTAGAGGCTGCCGTAGGTCGGCTGGCCCGTCGCTTTGTCCGTCCCCGTGACGACGCGCGGCAGAACCAGGAGCGCCGCCCAGATGCCTTGAATGACGAGTCCCCACGCGGGCACGTGCTTGTGGTTCAGCTCGCCCGACTTGCGGAAGAAGAGACCGTCGCGCGCCATCGCGTAGTAGGCGCGCGCG
>JALZHC010000329.1 GCA_030914105.1 Acidobacteriota bacterium | reverse complement strand
GGATGCCGACCCGATGGACGTGCGCTACAACATGATCAACTGGGTGCACCGCTCCTCGCGCGGCTGGTCTTACGGCGGCAGCATCGTCGACCCGCGCACCGGCGAGATCATCAAAGGCAACGTCACGCTCGGCTCTCTCAGAATCCGTCAGGACTACCTCATCGGCACGGGCCTCATCCCGCCCTTCGAGCGAAGCTCCTGGGGCACGGGCGCGCCTTGGGGCGAGTGCGAGCTGGGCACGCTGGCCGGCATGGATGAGCTGGACGGCCTCGACCCCTCGACCGACGCCTCGGCGATGTCTCTGGCGCGCGTGCGACAGCTCGCCGCGCACGAGACCGGCCACACGCTCGGACTCGCGCACAACTTCGCCGCCAGCACCTACGGTCGCGCCTCCGTCATGGACTACCCCGCGCCGCAGGTCGAGATCAAAGACGGCCACCTCGACCTCTCGAACGCCTACGCCACGGGCGTCGGCGCTTACGACAAGTTCGCCATCCGCTTCGCCTACGCGCAGTTCGCGCCCGGCGCAGACGAGTCGGCTGAGCTTGAAAAGATCGTTGACGAGGGCGTGCGCGACGGGATGCTCTTCATCTCCGACGCCGACGCGCGCCCCGCCGGCGCGGCCCACCCGCTCGCCAACCTCTGGGACAATGGCGCAGACCCCGTCCAGATGCTCCGGCATGAGATGGAGGTGCGCCGCATCGCGCTCAACCAATTCGGTCTTGCAAACGTCCCACGCGGCACGCCGCTCTCGCTTCTCGAAGCCAAACTCCTCCCGCTCTACCTGCACCACCGCTACCAGCTTCAGGCCGCGGTCAAGTCGGTCGGCGGGCTTTACTACACTTACTCCGTCAAGACGCCTGCGGGGCCTTCGCCGCCGCAGGTGCAGCAGGTCGTGCCCGCCGCGCGCCAGCGCGACGCGCTCGCCGCCGTGCTCGACACCATCAAGCCGGAAGAGCTGGCCGTGCCGCCGCGCATACTCGCCTTGATACCGCCGCGCGCCTTCGGCTACGAGGGCGGCACGCAGGAGCTTTTCGCCAAGCGCACCGAACCCGCGTTCGACCCCGTAGCCGCCGCTGGCATAGCCGCAGACCTCGCCGTCTCGGCGCTCTTAGAGCCGCACCGCGCCGCGCGCCTCAACCAGTACCACGCGTTCGACCGCGCGAACCCCGGCTTCGCCGAAGTCGCCTCCGCGCTCGTCGCACGCACCTGGCGCGCGCCCGCCCCGAAGGACGCTTATCAAGCGGCCATCGCGCGCTCCGTGCAGAGCCTCGTCGTCACGCGCCTGATGGACTTGGCCGCAGACCCCGACGCCTCGATGCAGGTGCGCGCCGTCGCCACAGAGCAACTGCGCGGACTCCTCTCAAACGAAACCGCCGTCACCTCGCCGGATGAGGCGACCAACGCCTTCCTGCGCGCCACACGCGAAGACATCGAACGCTTCCTCGCCCGCCCCGCCGAGCCGCGCAAGCGCACCACGCCGCTCCCCACGCCGCCCGGCGACCCGATAGGCGCGGGCAATCAAGGGCCGTAAAGACACGTGATGAGTGATAAGTGATAAGTGATAAGAGCAAGGCCGCCGCGTTTCTCTTATCACTTATCACTCATTACTCATCACGCCTTTATGCTCTGCGGATAATCTTGGCCGCGGCCCAGCCGACGAGGACGAGCGCGGAGAGAATGAGCCAGTTGTATTCGTGGCCGTAGGTCGAGACGGGGTAGTGGTTCGAGATCATTGTGAAGACGGCGGGGACGACCATGAAGGTGTTGTGCTTCGAGCGCAGCTTGGCGCGCGCGCCCTCCGAAGGGTCTGGCGCGCGCCCTTCTTTTACCGCCGCGATCATGCGCCGCTGCGCGGGCAGAATTCTCATCCAGACGTTCGCGGCCATGATGGTGCCGAAGGTCGCGCCGACGTGGATATAGGCCGCGCGGCCCGCGAGCACGTGCGTCGAGAGGTAGGCCGCGCCGACGACGAGCGCGTAGGCGACGACGGCGAAAGCCTTCTCGTTGCGGCCCAGCGGCGACTGCACGAGCAGGTCGTAGACGACCCAGCCGACCACGAGCATGCCGACGCCGAAGAGCACCGCCGTTGAGAGACCGATGTTCCGCACGTCGGCGTCAATCATCCCGCCGCCCATGTAGTAGACGAGCGTGAGCAGAAGTATCCCGCTCAGCCACGTCATCGCCGCCTCCCAGCGGAACCAGTGGAGGCGGCGCAAGGAAGGCGTCTTGCGCTTCTCGACGACGTAGAAGCCGCCGCTGTGAACCATCCACACCTCGACGTGCCCCGCGTCGCCGCCGACCTCGCTTGCCTTGCCGGCCTCGCGCTCCTCCTCCTGAAAGCGACCGTCGAGCCATGTGAAATAGTAGGTCGAGCCGACCCAGAGTATGGCCGAGAAGACGTGGAACCAGCGCAGCAGAAGGTTCAACCACTCGTTGACGTTCGGGGGCAATCTCATCAATCAGTTTCCTTTGTCGTCAATTAACTTCCTCTGTAAGTCGAGTAACCGTAAGGGCTGAGCAGCAGGGGCACGTGGTAATGCGCGCCCGCGTCGCGGACGACGAACGACACGGAGACATCCGCGTAGAAGCCTTCCGTGCCGCGCGCGTCGAAGTAGTTCTTCACGTCGAAGGTCAGGCGGTAAGCGCCTTCAGCCAGGGCGAAGTCAGGCGGCAGCAGGTCTCGCAGACGCCCGTCCGCGTCCGTCTCGCCGCGCCCGACTTCGCGCCAGACGCCCTCATCGTCAAGTGCTTCGAGCGTGACGGGGACGCCCGCCGCCGGTCGGCCCGCGGCTGTGTCGAGGACGTGCGTGGTGATTGCGCTCATGTGCCGTTCACTAATCTCAAGGGGCGTTCAGAAACTTCCTGACGCGCAGCTCCGTGATGCGCCACTGCTCGGCGGCGGCAACTCTCAGCTCCGTCTCGCGGTCGTTCTTCAGGCGGTCGCGCAGGATTGCGAGCATCTCCGCGGCGGTCTTGCCCGTGGCGCAGACGATATAGATGAAGCCGAACCTCTCCTCGTACTCGCGGTTCGCCTCGACGAGCGCGGCCTTCGTCTCGAAGGACGCCGCGCTCGCGCGCGACTGCTCGCCCTCAGACCAGCGGCGCGCGTCTTCGCTCACGGGGAGGGCGGCCTTCCTCTCGCCGATGCGTGGGTGCGAGCGGAAGGCTTCGAGCCAGTCGTCCTGGTCTAGCCCGAACCAGACGCGCGCGCCGGCGTCGAGCAACTCGCACGCGTCGCGGAAGGGGCGGAGCGCCGCGACCTCGCGCGCCCAGCGCGCCGAGCCGCAGCAGTCGAGCAGCACCGCGCGCGCCTCGTCCGCCGGAAGGCGGTTCAGCCGTCCGATGTGGCCGCCGCCTTCTTCGCTCGCCCTGTCAGTGTCCGCGTCGTCCATCAGTCGAGAAACGTCTTGCACATCGTTCAGGTATAGCCGCGCAAGTTCGGTCAAAACAGGTCGGTCGAGTTTCGTCCCGCGGCTCAGTCGAGCAGCGTCCCGTAGAGACGCAGGCGGCTGACGCCTCCGTCGGGGAAGATTCGGAAGCGCGCGTGCGTGGCCGCTTCCACGACTTGCAACTCACCTTCGTAGAAGTGGCGCGTGTGCGCCTGAAGGCGTGTGCGCGGCAGAACCGTCGCCCAGTTCAGCGAGTCGAGCCCCGCGGCGTCTCCCGTGTCCATGCCCTCCGGCGCGCGGGCCGCTTCGAGCGAAAAGCTTTCGGGGTAGTTGCCCTTGAAGTGCGACGTGTCAACTTCGACGCGTCGGACAGCGCCCGGCGCTCCGAGCTTGATGACGCACCAGTCGTGGCCGGGGCCGCGCCGACGCTTCGTCTCCCAGCCGTCGCTCATGTCGGCGGCGCGACCGGGCATGATGAGGTTGTGGCGATGGCCGAAGAACTCGTCGCTCGTCGCGACGACCAGGCCGCCGTTCTCGACCGCGGCGAGGTCAACCAACCCGCCCGCGCGCCTGATGCTCGCCCAATCGGGGAGCACCTCGCCGCGGACGCGCAAGCGGGCGACGCCGCCGTCCGGGTAAATCTTGAAGCGCAGGTGCGTAAAGCGTCGGTCGGAAGAGACGGCGAAAGGGTTCGACGAGTCGCCTTGAAGCCGCGAGGGCGGAAGAAGCTCGACCCACTCGACTCCTTCGCTCGTCAACTCTTCCGCGGTCGCGTTTGTCTCGGCGGCGCAGGCTTCGAGCGAGCAGCTTTCGGGGTAGTTGCCGCGGAAGAAGCTCGTGTCCACGACGACGCCGCGCACTCGGCCCGGCAGGCCGAGGCGAATCAGACACCAATCGAAGCCGGGCGTGCGCCGACGCCTCGACTCCCACCCGTCCATCCACTTGCCGCGCTCCGTGTACTTGCCCTCGACGAACACGGGCGCGCACGCCTTCAGAAGATTCTCCTTCGGCGCGAAGAAGTCGTCGTTGGCGTACAGAACCGCGCCGCCGAGCCGTTCGGAGGCGAGGTCAACGAGATTGTTGAAGTCCTGCGTCATAGCTCAGAAGCAGTTGGGAAAGCCCCGAAGGGACTTCTTAAATCGTTTCTCAGTCAGCCTGTGAAATCGTCCGGGTCATCGAAGTCGTCATCAAACTCGCCAGCCGTCTTCGGCTCGCCTTCGCGCTTGAGCGGACGGCCCTTCAGCGCTTCCGCGAACGTGCCGCGCTCGTAGATTTTCTCGCCGCGAAGGTAGACGGCCTCGACCGCGCCTCGCAGCTCAAGCCCTTCGTAAGGCGTGAGCTTGTGCCGGTGCTCGTTCGTCTCGCGCGTGATGCGTGTCGTCGCCTCGGCGTCGAAGATACAGAAGTCTGCGTCGCGGCCCGGCGCGATTGAGCCTTTACACAGGTCGAGTCCGGCCAGACGCGCCGGCTCTTGCGCGAGCCAGCGCGCGAGCTCTTCGGGCGCGAAGCCGCGCCGGCTCGCCTCAGTCCACACGACGGGCAGGCGGAACTGCAAAGACGAGATGCCGCCCCAGGCCTTCAGGAAGTCGCCCTCCTGTCGCCGCTTCATCTCCGGCGGGCACGGCGAGTGGTCGGAGACGACCGAAGAGATCGTGCCGTCACCGAGAGCCTCCCAGAGCCGCTCCCGGTTCTCGCGCTCGCGTATGGGCGGGCAGCACTTAAACTCGGTCGCGCCGTCCGCGATCTCTTCGGCGACGAAGGCGAGGTAGTGCGGGCACGTCTCCGCGGTGATGAGCAGCCCCTCCCGCTTCGCTTCGCGCAGGAGCGGGAGTGCGTCCGCCGAAGAG
>JALZHC010000899.1 GCA_030914105.1 Acidobacteriota bacterium | reverse complement strand
CGAGGACTTCCATCTGTCGGAGCAGATCAGCGGCTGGGGGCTGGCCGAGATTCTCGCGCGCGCGCTGCTGGGCGACGCGGCGGCGGAGTATGAGAGCGACCCCGTCTGGGAGATGCTCGCGCGGCTCGACGGCAGGGACGCGGGCGAGCCTCCCGCCGCCGCTCTCGCCGAGCGCGACTCGTACCGCGCGCCGGCGCGCTGGCTCACACGTTTCGCGCGCGGCGAGGCCGTGTGGGAGGCGCGCGCTTCAGGCGCGTCCCTCGTCATCACGGACGCGCGCGGCTTCGTCGTCTCCGAGCGGCCACTCGGAGAGTTGACGACGGACGAAGCGGCCGCCGCAGAGCTTGAACACTTCCGCGCTCAGGGAGTCAGCGCGCGACTGTGCAAAGAGGTTGACGCGCGACTGCGTGAAGAGATTGACGCGCGGCTAAGCGACGAAGTTGACGCGCGGCCTGACGCGCCGCCCTCCGCGCCGGTCTCGTTCGAGCGCGGGAGGCTCTCGACGTTTGCGCGCGTGCGGCTCTCGCAGCTCGCGTGCGGAAGGCTCGCGTCGTCGGGGCGCGCGCCGCTCGCCGCCGGGATTCGGCGTTGGGCGGAGTGGGCGCTGCCTTTCCTCTTCTACGCGCTCGCGCTCGCGCTCGCGTGCGCAGAGGATTTTGAAGCGGCGGAGTTTGAAGCGTCGGCGCGTGCTCTGCTCTTGAAGCGCGGTCGCCTCTTCTCGACGGCCACGCACGTTGACCTTTTGATGGAGATGAGCCAGGTCTCGCTCGCGGCGAGGCGCGCGGGGCTGGACGCCTCGCCGGGCTGGGTGCACGACCTCGTGCGCGTGGTCTCGTTCCACTTCGAGTAAGGAGCGACGTTGATGTCGAAGCAGACCCAAGCCGAGCCTCAGCCGACGCCGAGCGCGTTCGCGTCGCTCGCGCCCGACGCCGAGTCGCACTTCCGCCTCTTCTACTACACGGCGGTGCTCTGCGTCATCGGCCACCTGCATCGCCTCGCGCGCGCGGGCGGCGCAGACCTGCTGCGCCTCTACGAATTTTTGAAGGGCTACGAGAATGAGCTGCGCGCGTCGGCGGGCGTCGAGGCCGGCGGCGGCGACGTGATGCAGTCGTGGTGGACGCAACTCGACGAGTGGGAGTCCGCGACGCGCTCGCGGCTGCCGCTGCGCGAGCTGGCGCTGAGGCTCTCGCTGTCGAGGCGCGAGCAGGTCGCGCTCGTGTTGGCCGGGTTGGTCGAGGAAGACATACGCTTCGGCTCGCTCTTCGCGGCGCTTCAGGGGCCGCTGCCTGCGCGCCGACCGTGCCTCGGCCTTTTGTGCGCGCTCGCGGGCGGCGGCGCGTCGGGAGGAGGCGAAGACTGGTGGGCGACGGCGCAGAGACTTTTGGGCGCGGGGCTGCTCGTCGCGGAGAACCAGGCCGCGCCGCGCGCCGAGTGGGTCTTGCGCGTGCCGCGGCTCGTCTGGGACGCGCTGCGCGGTCGCGTCCCGCGGGAGTTGGGCGAGGGCTGCACGCTCTACCGCCACTCCGAGTTCCCGCCGCTCAAAAGGCTCGTGCTCGACGACGCGCTGCGTGAGCGCCTCGCGCGTCTGCCCTCGGTCATCGCCGGCGGACACCTGACCGCGGTCGTGCTGCGCGGCACGGCGGAGAGCGGGCGGCGCACCATCATGGGTTCGCTCGCGCGCTCGATGCGGCGCGACATGCTCTTCTTAGACCACACCGCCGCCCAGCCCGCCGAGCGCGGGCGGGCCGACGAACTGTGGAGACTCGCCGGCCCCGTCTGCACTCTGACGGGGGCGCTGCCCGTCGTGGCAATTGACCCGCCGCCGGGCGAGACCGTGGAGTTGCCGCCGCTCGTCGGCTATGAGGGCGCGGTCGGCGTCGTCATGCGGCGCGAGGGAGGTTTCGGCGGCGCGGCGGCGGAGCACGCGCTGACGCTCAGCGTGCCGTCGCCCGCGCCCGCGCACCGCAGGGACATCTGGGTCGGCGCGCTCGGCCCGCACGCGGGCGCGGAACTCGAAGAGATGGTCAGCCGCTTCCTCCTGCCGCTCGGCAGCGTCCACCGCGCGGCCCGCATCGCGACGGCCTACGCGCTCCTCGACAAGCGCACGGAGGTGACGACCGAAGACGCGCGCCTCGCCTGCCGCTCGCTCAACCGCCAGAAGCTCGACACGCTCGCGCAGCGCCTGGAAGTCAAAGGCGGCTGGGGAGACCTCGTCG
>JALZHC010000328.1 GCA_030914105.1 Acidobacteriota bacterium | reverse complement strand
CGGCCAGCCACACGCTCACAGACGTAGCCTGGTCGGTCGTCCGCAAAGGCTCGGAAATCTTTTGAGAGTGATAAGTGATGAGTGATAAGTGATGAGAGGAGTCTCGGAGTCTGGAGTCTTAAAGTCCGGAGTCAAAGGCCGGTGGTTCCTGACTCCTAACTCTCAGACTCCAGACTTTATTTCTTATCACTTATCACTCATCACTTATCACCTTCTTACTGGCTTCGTGTCGTGGCGATGCGCAGAGCCTGGCGGCGGACGGCTTCGGCGACGTTGCGGTTCTGGCTGAGGGCCTTGAGGTCTTTGGTGTAGAGGCGCATGAGGATTTGCATCGCGGTGGGGAGCGGCGTGCGCGGGTTGCGCGCGAGGTTGTGGATGACGGGGTACTGGCGCGCCCAGACGCGGTTCGAGGCGATGACGCGCAGCACGTCGTCGTTGACTGTACGCATCGCGGCGATCCCCTCGATCTCCTGATCCGTGATGCGCGGGTTGCGGATGACGGCCTGCGCGACGATGCGGTTCGAGTCGCGGATGAGGATGGCGCGGGCCTCGCGGTCGCCCTTCATCGCGAGCTTGACGCGATCCTTCACCTTCATCAGCATGATGCGGCGGATGAGTGCGATGCGTTCGGGCGCGGCCCCGCCCACTTCCGCTCTCGCCTCGGAGACGAGGCGGTCGGCTGTGGCGGCGCGCTGCTCGTAGGTCTCCTCGACAAACTCTTCGAGCCGCTCGGCGGGGAGCCACGAGTCGTCGAGGTCGAGGTCGGAGACTTCGATGTGCTCGGCGATGAGCCAGGCGTCGTCGAAGCTGATGCCGTCTTCCGCGCCGAGCGACTCCGACGACTCGAAGAACTCCGCGGCTGCGCCCATGCCGCGCGCGCGCATCTCCTCGGCCACCTGCCGCGCGCCGCGCTCCTTCTCGAAGAACTCGCGGCGCGTTTCGCGCGCGCGTCGCTCGGCGTCGGCGGGGCGCGCGGGGTTGGCGAGCACGGCGTCGATGATCGAGGGCGCGCGGATGAGGCGCTGCTGGTTGACCGAGATGATGTCGAGCACTGCGCCCTCGGAGGTCGTGCGCGCGAGCGCGGCCACGGCCTCGTCGGGCGTCTGCGGGTTGAGCGCGATTGCCTCCTGCACTTCGCGCGCGAGGTCTACGCGCGAAGCAAGGTAGGCGAGGACTGGCGGCGCGGTCTCGGTCGAAGAAGCGACGCTGGCGAGCGCGGACGACTCCTGCGCGACGAGCGTCTCGTCGGCGGCGCGCGCCACTTCCGCGTCCGCGTCCGCGCGCAGCGCGACGAGCATCTCGACCAGCTCGTCCTGCGCGAGCGGCAGAAGTCCGCGCGCCGCCGCCATGCGCGCCTGCGGCGGCGCGCTGCCTGAGACGACGGCCTGCACGACCGGGTTCGTTGACCTGACGTTCGTACTCATCGCTCGCGAGGGGATTGTACGCCCGCGCCGGTCGTCTCGTCAGTACGGTACCGGCAGCGGCCTTTCGTCCGTTCAGTAGACGTTGAAGTTGTACTCCAGCACGACGAACTGCGAGACGGGCTGACCGTTAATCGTCGCGGGCGTGAACTTGATCTTGCGCGCCGCCTCGATTGACTTCTCCGTCAGGCCGTCGGGCAGCCGCTTGAGCACGAGGATATACCTGACGCGCGCGTCGGCGGCGAGCACGGCGAGCAGGCGGACTGTGCCTGTGACGCCGTTGCCGCGCGCCAGCTCGGTGAAGCCCGGCTGCGGCTTCGCGAGTATGACGGCCCGCGTCGTGACTTCGCTCTGGCGGTAGACGCCGGAGGACTTGCCGTCGCCCGCCGGGCCGCCATAGTGGCGGAGCGTCGCGGCCTGGTCGCGCCACTGCTCGGCATCCGGGTTGTCCGGCTGTGCCTTGACGAAGGCGTCGAGGCGTTCGGCGGCGGCGAGCATCCGCGCCTTGAGCGCGTCGGCGGCATTCAAGGGGTTGACGAACACCGCGTCGTCCTTCGCGTCGCGCTGGGCGGCGGGCGCGGGCGCGTCCTGCCGCACCCTCGCCTCGACGTACAGACTGAGCAGAGAGTCGCCGGCCAGGTAAGCGGCGGCGGGGAAGTCCGGCTTGAGCCTCAGCCCCGCCTCGGCCTCCCCGACGGCCTGCTCGAACTTGCCCTCGGTGAAGCGAACCACGCCGACGACGTAGTGCGCCTCGGCCATCTGCGGGTTGAGACGCAAAGCCTCGCTCGCCTCGTGCTCGGCGTCGCGCGGCTTGTGGAGGAACAGGAGCGAGTAGGCGAGGCCCGTGTGCGCGCCGGCGTCGTCGGGGCGCAGCTTCAAAGTCTTCTCGAAGGCGACGCGCGCGTCCTTCGCCTTGCCCGCGCGGCTGAGCGCGAGGCCGAGGTAGTACCAGGCGTCGGCGTCCGTTTTGCGATGCTCCGCCGCGTCGCGCAGGAAGGGTATCGCGCCCGCGGCGTCGCCCTGCTGGTAGAGCCGTCTGCCGCGCTCGAACTTGTCCTCGGCGGACTTCTGCGCCTCCGACTTCTGCGCTGCGGCGCGGGGCGGCGCAAGGCAGGCGAGCCAGGCGAGCGCGGCTGCGGCGAGTAACAGATATGTGCTACGAGCTGTTTTCATCGTTACCCTGTGAAGTCTTATCAATTATTACTTGAGCTTAAAGCGGGTTGGATTCACCGCAGAGGCGCAGAGGACACGGAGGATGCGCAGAGGCTTGAGTATGCGCAAGGCTCTGCGCCCCCTCTGCGAACTCTGCGGTGAATTGCCCCTTACTGCACACTCAAGTAACAAGAACTATAAATTTTCGAATGCGGCGGGGCCGCGCAGAAGAAAGCGGGGCTTAAAAGTGCTCGCCCCGCTCCTTCGTAAAACCACCCTGAACTTTCAGGCCGAAGCGCCGCAGCACTTCTTATACTTCTTGCCCGACCCGCAGGGGCAAGGCTCGTTGCGCCCGATCTTGGGCTGGTCGCGCGTCACGGTCTTAGTGCGCGCGGCCTCTTCGCCGGCGGCGGTCGCGCCCTGGTTCGGGCCGGTGAAGGTCATCGAGGTGGGCCGACGCTGGCGGCGCTGCTGGAGCTGTTCGGGCTGCTGCTCGCTGACGACCTGGAGGTTGAAGAGCGTGCGCACGGTCGCCGTGTCAATGCGGTCGAGCATCGCCTGGAACATGTCGAAGCTCTCCTTCTTGTACTCGACGAGCGGGTCTTTCTGGCCGTAACCGACAAGCCCGATGCCCTGCTTGAGGTGGTCAATGGCGAGCAGGTGATCCTTCCACTGCGCGTCAATGATGTTGAGCATGATGATGCGCTCGTAGGTGCGCAGCGCCTCGGCCCCGACCTGCGCCTCCTTCGCCTCGTAGAACGCCTTGGCCTTCTCCCAGACGGCCTCCCGAATCTCCTTCTGCGTCCAGTTCTCCAGGTCTATGCCCTCGGCGTCGGCGTCGAAGGCGTAGGTCGTCTGGAGCTGAATCTTAAAGTTCTCGACGTCCCAGTCGTCGGGCGCGGAGTCCGGCGGCAGGTACTGCGTGACGAGGTCTGCGAGCAGGTCTTCGGCGACGCCGAGGACGTACTCGCGCTGGTCTGGTTCCTCCATCAACTGGCGGCGCAGACCGTAGATGGTCTCGCGCTGCTTGTTCATCACGTCGTCATACTGGAGGAGGTGCTTTCTGGTCTCGAAGTTCCGGGCCTCGACCGACTTCTGCGCGGCCTCGATGCGCTTACTGACCATCTTCGACTCGATGGCGACGCCCTTCTCCATGCCGAGACGCTGCATGAGCGCCTTCACCTTGTCGCCCGCGAAGATGCGCATGAGGTCGTCTTCCAAAGAGAGGAAGAAGCGCGAAGAGCCTGGGTCGCCCTGGCGTCCGGCGCGCCCGCGGAGCTGGTTGTCGATGCGGCGCGACTCGTGGCGCTCGGTGCCGAGGATGTGCAGGCCGCCGAGCGCGACGACCTCTGCGTGCTCCTTCTCAACTAACGGCTTGATGTAGGCGAGGGCTTCTTGAAACTGCTCCTCGGTCGCCTCTTCGGGGTCAACCTCCTGTCGCTTGAGGTGCTCGCGCGCGAGGAATTCGGGGTTGCCGCCCAGAAGGATGTCTGTGCCGCGTCCGGCCATGTTCGTGGCGATGGTGATCGCCCCTTTGCGTCCGGCTTGCGCGACGATCTCGGCCTCGCGCTCGTGGTGCTTGGCGTTGAGGACATGGTGATAGTTCGGGATGCCTTCGTCCTCGATGACGATGTTGCCGCTCTCGTCGCGGTGGCGGATGCCGGCTTTCGTGAGGCGGCGCGAGATCAGCTCCGAGTTCTCGACCGAGACTGTGCCGACCAGCACGGGCTGCCCCTTCTCGTGCAGCTCGACGATCTCCTCGACGACCGCGTCCCACTTTTCGGGAAGCGTCCGGTAGATCACGTCCGAGTTGTCCTTGCGGATCATCGGCTTGTTCGTCGGGATGACGGCGACTTCGAGCTTGTAGGTGGCGTCGAACTCGGCGGCTTCAGTTTCCGCCGTGCCGGTCATGCCGCCGAGCTTGTCGTAGAGGCGGAAGTAGTTTTGCAGAGTGATGGTGGCGAGCGTCTGGTTCTCGCGCTCGATCTTCACGCCCTCCTTCGCCTCGACGGCCTGGTGCAAACCGTCAGACCAGCGCCGACCGTGCATCAAACGCCCGGTGAACTCGTCCACGATAATGACCTGCCCGTCCTGCACAACGTAGTGGTGGTCGAGCCGGTAGAGCGTGTGCGCCTTCAGGGCGTTCTCGACGCAGTGGAGCATCTCCATGTTCGAGGGGTCGTAGAGGTTGCCGACGCCGAGCAGCATCTCGGCCTTGTCAACGCCCTCTTCAGTCAGCACCGCCGAGTGCTGCTTCTCGTCGACGATGTAGTCGCCGGGGCCGGGCTTATCGTCCGGCCCCATCTCGGCGCGCTTGAGGCTGGGGATGATGCCGTTGGCCTGGTAGTACTTGTCGGTCGCTTCGTCGGACGCGCCGGAGATGATGAGGGGGGTTCGCGCCTCGTCAATGAGGATCGAGTCTACCTCGTCCACGATAGCGAAATAGTGGTCACGCTGGACGCAGGTGGCGAGGTCGAACTTCATGTTGTCGCGCAGGTAGTCGAAGCCGAACTCGTTGTTGGTGCCGTAGGTGATGTCGGCGGCGTAGGCATCCTTGCGCTCCCAGTCGTCGAGGTCGTTGACGATGGCGCCGACCGAGAGGCCGAGGAACTTGTAGATGCGCCCCATCCAGTCGGCGTCGCGCGTGGCGAGGTAGTCGTTGACGGTG
>JALZHC010000327.1 GCA_030914105.1 Acidobacteriota bacterium | reverse complement strand
CCTGCTCTTCGGGCGTCAGCGAGAGCAGGTAGCGGACGAGCAGACGCGCGTGGTCTTTGTCGTAGCTGTCGGCGGCGGCGGGCAGAGGGCCGTTGAAGACCCAGCGGTCGTGGTCGGCGTCGTGCTTGAACAGCTCCGAAGGCATCGCCGTGCCGGGCATGATGCGCTGCGGGTCGAGGAGCCAGCGGAAAGTCCAGTCGGGCTTCAGGCGGCTCCCGGCTTGCAGGAAGTTGGGCGCGGTCGCCGTCTGGTCGTGCGTGGCGTCGCCCGTCATGTGGCACTTCAGGCAGGGCGCGGCCTGCGAAGTGAAGAGAGCACGCGCGAGGTTGCGCTCGTCGTCGCTCAGAGGCTCAAGCTGCTCTTTGATGTAAGGCTCCTGCTGTGCGGAGACGGCCTGGAAGAAGCGCACGAGCGTGCGCAGCTCGTTCGGCGAGAAGCTGAAGGTCGGCATGCGAACGCGCAGGTACGTGCGCACCCCGTTGCGGTTCTCGCCCGGCTGCGGCAGAAGCGTGCCCTGCGCGTTCGAGCCTTGCTTGCCGCCCGGTGCCGGCTGACCGCTCGCCCCTTCAGCCGCCTGGCCCGCTTGCGTCTGAGCCGAGCCGGTCTGCTGACCGCCTCCGCCCGGCCCGGACTGGCGGTTGGCCGTGTTGCCTCGACCGATGTTCGGCTCAGGCTGCGCGCCTCCCGTAGTGCTTGCGGCGGGCTGGCCGCCGAGCGTACGGCACTGCTCGCTGGCGTTGCTCAGGGACGGGTCGCAGAGGAAGCGGAGCAGCCAGTCGGGGTCGACGCGCGCGCCCTCGGTCATCAGGCCCGGCGGCAGTTGTTCGGGGCCGAGCGAGATTGCGCCCACCGCGGGCGGGGCGTTCTGCTGGTACTGCGGCAGTCCCGACAGGACGGACTTCTGCCCGACCTGAACGTTGTGACAGCCCATGCAGTTATACTTCTTAATCACCCACCAGCCGTCCTGAATCGCCTTCTGCTGGTCGGTCGGGTTGTAGAAGTATGACGTGGGCACGTTCGCGCCGTCCGGGCCGACGCTTCCCAGAAGGAAGGTCGTCAGCGCAGTCTTCCACTCGTCCTTGAGGAAAGGCTTCGGCATCCGAAGGTGCTCGTTCGGGTCTTTCTCCTTGCCCTGATCGTAGACGCCGGGTTCGGCCAGCTTGTGCTCGAAGAAGCCCTTGTGGTCGTACCAGGGCGTGGGCTTTTTCTTGCTTGGGCCTTTCGTCTGGACGGAGGTGTCGCCCGCGCCGCCGCCGCTCTCTGTGGTCGCGTTCGGCTCTTCGCCGAGTTCGGCCTTGTGCGTCATCAGCGCGAAGTCGAGACGCTCAAGTGGCGTCGCGCCCTCGGCGGTCAGCTCCTTGCCGATGCGCTGCTCCTCCTCGAAGCCGCGTATCTCGTGGCAGCCGGCGCAGCCGTACTGCTTGATGAGCGCCTTGCCCTTCGTCGCCAACGCCGGGTCGTCCATGTAGGAGGCGTCCGGGTAACTGGGGGCGCTGTCCTGCGAGAGCGAGAAAAGATAAGTGGCGATGTCGCGCGAGTCCTGCTCGGAGAGGCGGAAGTTCGGCATCACCGTCATGTTCTGCACCTGAAGCTCCGCGCCGTCGTTCGGGCAGCGCGAGTGCTTCGCGGTGTCGAAGACGAAGGGCAGGCTGTGCTTCGCGTAGTCTTCGGGCGTGAGGTCGCGGTGCTCCTTCGGGCAGTAAGGTGCCCAGCGCTGGCGCGGGTTGTGAATCCAGCGCACCGTGTAGTCGAAGCTCTCCTTCTGGCCGACGCGCGTCAGGTTGGCGGCGAACTCGCCGCCGAGCTTCTGGTCACCCTCGCCGATGGAGTGGCAGGCGAGACAGCCGCGCGTCTTGAACAGCTCCTCGCCGTGCGCTCCGTCGCCGCGCTGCTGCTGCGGAACCTGTCCGTCGAAGGCCGATTGCCAGAGGTAAGCCGCAATCGCCTTGCGCTCGTCCGTCTGCTGCGAGACCGGCACGATGCCGCCCTTCTGCGGGTCGCCGGAGAGGTACCAGAAGGTCGGCATCTTCGTGCCCGGTCGGAACGCCTGCGGGTCCTGGAGCCAGACGGGAATCCAGTTGCGGTTGAGCTTAAGCCGGACGTCCTTCAGGTTCGGCCCGACCTTCTTCTGATCCTGCATGAGGTAGCGGGCCTGCGTGTTGAGCTGGTCAATCTTCGCTTCGATCTGGCTGTTCGTGACGGTTAGGCTTTCGGCGCGTGCAAGCAGGCGCTGCGCCTCCTCGTCGCTGCGGGCCGTGGCGCTGTCGGCGCGCGCGACCTTCGCGTCGTGCTCGTTGGCCTTCACCTGGTCTTCGAGCTGCGTGATGGACTGGCGCGTGTTCGTCAAGGCGTCGGCCTCGCGGTCGAAGCCCTCGTAGCGGTGGCAGCCGACGCAGCCGCGCTGGTAGAACATGTCCTTGCCTTCGTTGAGCACGTTCGCGCCTTGCAGCACGCGGTCTTGCGAGTGGCACTGGTTGCAGCCGGCCTCAGCGTTCTCCTTTTTAAAGAGCGGGTGAATCCAGAAGGCGTTTTCGCCGTGCGCCTTCTCGACCGTCGTCGAGGCGCGACCGTTGCCCCAGTGGCAGGAGGAGCAGCCAAACTTTTCGGGGTCGTGGATTTGCAGCAACTCCTTGTCGGGGTGGCTGACGAAGGCGCGTGCGAGCGCGTCGGGGCGGCTCAGGCGACCGCGGCCCGCGGGCATCATGTCGGAGGCGGTGATGCTGATGGGCTGGCGTATGCCGAGGTGGCAAGACTCGCAGCGGTCAACGATCTCGTCGCCGTTGACGTTGATCTGCTTGAGGCCGAAGTCGTACTTCTCAAGGCTCGCGCGCGTAAGGTTGACCTGCTGCGCGGTGGCCTCGGTGACGTTGTTCTTGAGGTACTCGTCGCGCTGGTGTTCGAGATCGCTCGAAGGCTTCAAGAGCTGGCCCTTCTCGGCGAGGATGCGTCCCTTCTCGTCCTTGAGGCCGACGTACATGGCCTGCAACTGGTCGAAGTTGAGTTTCGTCTCGACCTTCCGGCCACTGCCGTCGTCCGCGGGCATCTGGATGACGGACTTCTCGTCCCTCATCTTCTGGACTTCGTCGCGGAGCTTCTTCTTGTCCTTGTCGGGCGAGGTCTCGATCTTGTAGTCGGCGACGACGATGTGGCCGCGTCGGTTCTGGAAGTCGTCGGAGATGGCGCCCAACTGTGCGTCGATGACGGCGACGCGGCGGTCTTTCTCGTTGAGCTGCGGCTGCACCTGCGCGCGCGCCGCCTTCGCCAGCGCGTCCAGGCGCGCGTACTCCTCGCTGTGCCTGACCTCGTCCTCCGACTTGAAGCCGCGCTTCTGAAGGCGCGCCAGGTAGCGGTCGAACCGCTTGACGAAGGACTGCTGGTAGCCCTTCCACGGGCGCATGCCATAGACCTCGTCGTAGAGCGACCAGACGGTGACGCCCGTCAGGAGGAGCGCGCAGATGAGTATGATGCTGCTCGTCGAGCGGCTCGTAATCGGGTCGGGCGCGGGGCCTTCCGCCTCTTTCTTGACCAGCTTGCCGGTATCAGGAGTCTCAGCCACGGATGATTCCTCCGCAGAAAAAGCACTCAAGCCTTCAGACGTTGAACCAGGGTGTGACCCAGATATATTTAATTGTGAAGACCAAGCGCAGAATCAGCTTGATCGGGAACAGCCACAGCACCGAGATGGCGAAGAACTGGAAGGTCAGGTACTGCAAAAGGCTCGTCCGATCCAGAAGCTTCTGCTGGAACCCGCCCGGCGTCATCAGCCAGGTCTTGAAGCGTTTGAAGGAGGTGAAGTCCGAGCCTTTGGGCGCGGGCCTCGTCATCAGAAGGTGGAAGAACAACCCGCCGACGAGGAAGATGAGCCCGACGACCATCGCGCCGAAGATCGCCTTCCAGGGATATGTGTTCAGGAACGGCATTCCCCAGCCGGCGATAATCTCGTGCAGGTCGCGGTTGCGGTCGAAGACGACGGCGTTGTGATCCCAGGTCTGCCCCGGCCAGAACCAAATCCAGCCCGGCCCGCGGATGAACGTGCCGATGAGGATGAGGATAATCCACATGAAGAATCCCCAGAGGAACATCGAGATGGCGAACTTCCTCTGCTTCCAGGTGTAGTAACCGTTCCCCAAAGGGTTCGAGTCAACATACGGGAAGACCATCAAGCCCACGATGAGCAGGCCCGGCATGACGACGCCCGCGATCCAGGGGTCGAAGTAGACGAGCATCTCTTGCAGGCCGAGGAAGTACCACGGCGCTTTCGAGGGGTTCATCGTCAGGTTCGGGTTGGCCGGCTCTTCCAGAGGCGCGTTGATGAGGATTGACCAGACGAAAAGAATGACCGTGACGATGACGGCGGAGAGGAACTCGATGCGGACGAGGTAGGGCCAGACGTGCAGCTCGCGCGCCCAGCCGGGACGCCAGGGCAGAGTCTTGCGGTGGTGCGTCTTGGCAAGCTGCGGGTCTGCTTCGAGCTGCTCGATGAGTTCGTCGTTGGAGAACGATTGCCTGACGCCGAGCCAGGTGAAGAAGGCGACGAGCGGGATGAGCGCCACGATCGGAATGTTGTCCGGCGCGGACGTGATCGTCCAGAGCTGCCGCCAGTCGCTCACGTTAAAGGCCCAGACGACGAGGAGAATCGCCAGCGCAACGAGCAAAATCGTCCCGCGCCCGAACCTTGAGCGCCTCCGCCCCTCTAACCTCGCAACGTTTTCCATCTTCCGACCCTCTAGTAAATCGTCAATCGTGAATCGTAAATAGTGCTTGACTATCAACGGCATTGAATCGTAAATCGCGAGCAGTTCGGCGAGGGCTTAAACTATTCACGATTTACGATTCACGATTCACGGCTTTTTCACCGCCTTCATCTCCGTTTCGAGCATCACGGGCGCGGGGCCACTGATGCCGCCGTCCTTTCGTATGCGCCAGAAGTGGACGGCCATAAAAATTGAGGCGACGAGCGGAATGCCGATGCAGTGCCAGATGTAGGAGCGCAGCAAGGCGTTCGCGTCAACGATTGAGCCGCCCAGCAGCCCGAAGCGCACGTCGTTAAACGGCGTCATGCCGAGTTGCGGGCCGAACGGCCCTTCGTGGCCGAGCAAAGGCGTGGCGCGCGCCATGTTCGTCCCGACCGTGACTGCCCAGAAGCCGAGCTGGTCGTCGGGTAGAAGGTAGCCGGTGAAAGACAGAAGCATCGTCAGCACCAGCAGCACGACGCCGACGCACCAGTTGAACTCGCGCGGGCGCTTGTAAGAACCC
>JALZHC010000898.1 GCA_030914105.1 Acidobacteriota bacterium | reverse complement strand
CACGGCGGCCTCGTCGTCGTTGGAGCTGATGGTAAGGAAGCGGACGCGCCCGCGCCGGTCAATCAGCACGGCGGTCGGGATCGAGACGACGCCGTAGTTGCGCCCGTTCTCCTTGTCGTCGGCGACGCCGAAGCCGTAAGAGATGTTCTGCCGGCGCTTGAACTGCCGCAGGTACTCGACCTCCTGCGGCCTCGTGAGCCGCCGCCCGTCGGCCTCGCCCTCGAACTCCGTCAGACCGATGACGACCAGGCCGCGATCTCTGTATCTGCGGCTCATGGCGTTGATCTTCGGCATCGAGACGCGGCAGGGGCCGCACCACGTCGCCCAGAAGTCCAGAAGCACGACCTTGCCGCGCAGGTCTGCGAGCCTGACGGGCGTCTGGTCAATCCACTCCGAGACTTTCAACTCCGGCGGCGACGAAGGCTCCAGCCCGGCGACCGTCGGCGGCGCGTCGAGGCGCTCGCCCTGTTCGAGCAGAAGGTCTGTCGCCTGCCGGTAGAGGCGTGCCGAAGGGAGAGAGATTGCGCGCGCGCGCAGCTCCTGTATGACGGCGAGAGCTTCGGCGCGGCGTCCGGCGCTCGTGAGCGTTCTGGAGAGGAGCGCGCCCGCGCCGTAGATGGTCGCGTCGCGCTGCTGCGCGTCCGACTTCTCTGCGGCGGCGAGCTGGAGCGCAGCCGCGTAGGTCTCGCGCGCGTGCGGCGCGGCGCGCGCGTAGTCCCTCTTCTTCGAGTAGGCCGAAGTGAGGACGACGTGCATCGTGTAGAGTTCAGACGTGGCGCGCGGCCCCGTCTGCGTGTAGTCGGCGAGAGACTTCTCTGCCTCTTCGTTGAGGCCAAGCTCCGAGGCCCTCTGCACGACGACGACGCGCGCGCGCTGTCTCAGCTCGGCTGACGCGTGCGCGGCTTCGGGGTCGGCGAGGAAGCGGCGCATCGAGTCGAGCGCGGCTTCGGGCTTAGCGGCGAGCGAGTAGAGAAGGCCCGCGTAGTAGAGGTCTGTGCCGCCGAGCGGCGCGCGTGCCGCGAGCTGGTTCGCGTTCCGCAGCGCCAGCTCTCTCTGCTCCTGATAGGTCTTCTGCTCCAGCCTCTGGTCGTAGGGCACTTCGTTCTTGCGGAACTCCTCGAACTTGACCCGCACGTAGCGCGCGGCCTCTTCGTAGAGCGCCTGCGCCGAGGCCGCCTTCGCGCCGCCCGGGCTGCTCGCGCCGCCCGGCGCGGTCTCGCCCGCGTGCGTGCCGTTAGCGCCGCCGCTTTTCACTTCTTTCGCGTCGCCGTTCTTTGCGCCGCCGTTCGACCCTCCGCTCGACTGCGCGCGCGCAAGCGGCGAGGCGAAGAGGAGTGCGATGACGAAGAGAGACAGGGCGAAGGTCAGAGCTTTCTTCATGTGCTTTAAAGCGGACTCCTTGAGACTTAGTTTCCGTGTGAGCCGGCGAGGGCGCGGCGGAAGCGCGCGGGGGAGAACGTTTCGAGTGCGCGCGACGGCAGTTTGGTTGTCCCCGTCGTCAGAAGGTCTGCGATTATCTCGCCGGACGCGGGCGCGAGCAGGATGCCGTTGCGGTAGTGGCCCGTGGCGTAGAAAAGGTTCTCGACCTCCGCCGACTCGCCGAGCACGGGCAGTCCATCGGCCGCGCGCGGCCTCAAGCCCGCCCAACTGTCGGCGAGCCGCAGCGACGCCACCTCCGGCGCGATCTCAAGCGCGTTCGACGCGATCCTGTGGAGGCCGCCCGCCGTCACGCTGCACTCGAAGCCGACGCTCTCCGAGGTCGAGCCTGCCAAGAGCCGCCCGTCGCGGCGCGGGACGAGGTAGCCGCGCGGGCTGTAGACGACGTGGCGCACGAACGGCGCGGAAGAAGAAGACGGAGAATCAGAAGACCCGGAAGGGGCTGGCTGTCGTAGGCAGAGCATCTGCCCGCGCACCGGCTCGATCCGCGGGTGCGTCGCCACTTCGGCAGACGCGCGCGAGTCTTCGCGCTCCGAGACGACGAGCGGCACTTGAGAGGTGTGCGCGCCCGCGGCGAGCACGACCGCGCCCGCGCTCACGTCGCCCTGCGGCGTCATGACCCCGACTGCGCGCCCCGCGACGACGCGCACGCCGCCCACCGACCTCTTCGTCAACACGCGCGCGCCGTAGTGCTCGGCGGAGGCGGCGAGCGCGCCGACCAGCCGGCGGCTCTCGACCTGCCAGTCGCGCGGGAACCTGAGCGCCATGCGCACGCCCGGGG
>JALZHC010000326.1 GCA_030914105.1 Acidobacteriota bacterium | reverse complement strand
CTCCCTCAAGCGTCCAACTGCCTCGCCGCGCACCGCGTTCGTCGCGCGTGCCGTCTCCGACGCGATCAGCCGACGCGTGCGCGCCTCCGAGTCGGCACGTCCGCCTTCGCCCACGTAAACGAAGACACGCTCGGTCGAGTTCTCCTCGCGCGCGCGTGTGAGCGCGTTCTCGGCCTGCTCGACGAGCTGCTCGACCTCCGCGGCATCCGCGGGGAAGGAAGAGAGGCCGGCGTAGAGGTCGCCGCCCGGCGTCGCCGACAGGAACTCCGCGCGCAAGGTCGCGATGGCCGCGCGCGCCGCAGCCGAGTCTGCGCCGGGCAGGTACGCGAGCAGCGTCGCAGGCCCATAGAAGGCCAACGCGTCAACCCTTCGCAGGTTCAGTTTGAGAAAGCCGTGTGCGGCGGCGAGAGTCCGCTGCTCGTCTTCTGCTGTAGGCAAGTGTCCCGCGCCTGCTTCGACGTGCGCGCGCGCGCCGTCGGCGTCTGTTCCGAACGGGCTGTCGGCCCGCGTCTCGAAGAGGGCGAGCGTGCCGTTCAGACCGGCGCGCGCGTCGGCGGCGACCGAGTCAAGGAGGAAGATGAAGTTATCAATCTCGTCGCGCTGCTCGGCGACGGCGGGCGCGCTGCGGCGTCCGGCCTCGACGCGCCAGAAGAGTGATTCGAGCCGCGCGCGCAGCTCCTCGCGCGGCGCGTCCTGCGAGAAGTAGTCGTCTGCGCCGACGCGCAACGCGGCGCTGCGGAGCGTCCGCTCGTCGGCGCGGAAGAGGAAGACGACCGGCAGCGCGAAGGTCTTCGGCTCCGTGCGCAGGCGGCGCGCGAGCGTGACCAGGCGCGGCTCGCCCTCGCGCGTGCCGAAGGCGATGAGGACGACCGACGGCTTGACTTCGGCGGCGCGGCGCGCGCCCTCTTCGGCGCTCACACCCTCCAACTCAAACCCGATGGCCGCGAGGCTCTCCCGCAGAGCCTCGACGCTCGCGCCGTCTTCGGCGACGAGCAGCGCGCGGCGCGCTTCCCGTCGGCCCGCGTCGTGCGTCGCGCGGTCGTTGGCGTCGTGCGTCGCGTGCTCGCCGGCATCGTGCGCGGCGCGCTCCTTCGCATCAGGCGCGGCGTGTTCGTTGGCGTCGTGCGTCGTGCTTTCGTTGGCGGCGGGTTCAGTCATCTTCGACCGTGCCTCGTCGTGCGTCTACGTTCTCTTCACCTCGGCAAGCTAACGGCGGACGTGCTCGGCAGGCGCGCCGGACGTACCGGCGAGTGCGCCCGCGCTCGTCCGCCCTCGGCCTCATGCCAGGACAATCATACCGCGATGGCGCGCGTTGCTAACAGCGGAAGAGGCGACCGGAAAGAAAAAGGGACGGCCCGGAGCCCGTCCCTTCGCCTGTCTTTCGTGGTCGCGCGCGTGTCTGTTAGTGGCTCGTGGCGCGTCCGTTTGTATCCTGCGGTCACGCTCACTGGCTGACGAGTCGCAGCTTGCCGTCGGGCGTGCGGACGGCGAAGACGCTCCGCTCGTAGACGAGCGGCGGCGGCTCCGCGGCCTTAAGCCTTGCGATCTGCGCGCGCGAGACGTGCGGAGCCATGCGCGCCGTCGAGGGGTCGCGCATCAGCTCGTAGCGCTCGTAGATGCGACGCACATACTCCTGCGTCTCGCTGTATGGTGGCACGCGGTTGCCGTACTTCATCACCGCGCCCTCGCCCGCGTTGTAGCCCGCGAGCGCGAGCCGCACGTCGCCGCCGAACGTGTCGAGCAGGAAGCGCACGTAGCGCGCGCCGCCCTCGATGTTCTGCCGCGGGTCGAAGATGTTCGAGACGCCGAAGCGCGAGGCGGTCGCGGGCATCAGTTGCATCAACCCTCGCGCGCCCTTGGGCGAGATGGCCATGCGCTTGAAAGAGGACTCGCGGTGCATGATCGCGTAGAGCAGAACGGGGTCGACGCCGTTGCGCGTGCCCGCCTCGACGAGGAGGCGGTCAACGCTCGCGTCACCCGTCGAGAACCCTTCGAGCGAACCGCCGACGCCAGCCGAGGGCGGCGGAGTGTAGACGGCTTCGGAAGCTTCGGAAGGACGAGGGGCCGCTGAAGTCTTATTGGACGCCGGCGTTGATGCCGCGCCGCGCTCGGCGGCGCGCGCCGTGAGCCGCAGACGCCTGCTCTGCCTCGCCGGCTTCGCCTGCACAGGGACGACGACCCGCACGCCTTCGCGCGTGTCGAAGTTGTCGAAGCGGTAGCGCGAGCCTTCCTGCGCCGAGGCCTGGAGCGACGTGAGGACGAAGAGTGCGAAGAGGGGAAGCGTTTTTTTCATGTCGGTTGCCGGCGCGGGCGACAGCGCGTCTGGCTGACCCGTCGGGACGTGCTTTGAAAGTTCAAGTGAAGGCGGGGCCGCTGCTCGCGGGTTTCAAACGCCCTCGGGTCGAGCGCCGAAATTAGAATAACACAGCGGGCCGCAGTGTTCAACGATATTTGGCACGACGTTTAACCGTAACTATTTTTCTATTTGCCATACCGCCGGGCGGCCCGGATGACAAATCCGGTGCATCCGCCGGGTGAATTGACAGGGCGTGTATGATAGAGGCTCTTTCAGAGGGAAGCTTCACCGTCAGCCGTTTAACCATTGCGCCAACACCGCCCGCCGGCGCAGCTCACGACCTGAGGAGAGGATAATGAAAAAACTGCTCACCGTGACATTCGCGGCGCTGCTCGCCCTCGCCGTCCCGTCGGCGGCGGCGCAGAACACAAACACGCCGGCGCAGGCCGCCGGCGGCAACTCGAACGCCCCGAAGAAGCGCGGCCCGGTCTTCCGCGCCACGAAGGAACAGATCAAGCAGGCGCAGACGCTTCTCAAGCAGCGCGGACTCTACGCGGGCGACGCCACGGGCAAGCTCGACCCGCCGACGCGCGAAGGCTTGAAGAAGTTTCAGGAGTCGCAGGGCATCAAGGTCACCGGCACGCTCAACGCCGCGACCTTGCAGAAGATGAACATTACGCTGACCGAAAACCAGAAGGTCTGGGTGGCCGCGCACGGCTAGAGGCGCGCGCCAGCCTCTTCGGGGAAAAAAGAAAGGAGCGCGGACGAACGCGCCCGCGCTCCTTCAGCACTCGTGCGTCTCTCTTCAGGCCGACGCGCCCTTCTCCGTAAGCAGGCGTTCGACCACCTGGTAGCTCGCCTCCAGAGCCTCGCTCAGCTTCTGCGGTTCGGGGCCGCCGCCCTCTGCCATGTCGGGCTTGCCACCGCCGCGACCGCCGATGATCGGCGCAAGCTGCTTGATGACCTGACCGGCGGGGACACGCCCCGCGAGGTCTGAAGAGGTGCGGACGATGAGCGAAGCCTTGCCGTCGGCCCGTCGGCCCAGAACGACGACGCCCGACTTGAGCTGCGCGAGCAAGGTGTCGGAGAGCTGCCTGAGAGCCTGCGCGTCGAGGTCGCTCGCCTCGCGCGCGAGCACAAGGACGCCGCCGGTGACCTCGCGCGCCTCCTCGCCGTTCTCGGCCTGCGCGCCCGCGCCGAGCGCGAGCTTCAGACGCAGCTCGTCCGCCTCGCGCCGCGACTTCTTCAGCTCCTCTTGAAGCTTACCGATGGCCGCGGGGATGTCCGTGCGCGTCGCGCGCAGTTCGGAAGAGAGCTGGTCAACGAGGGCCTCGGTCTCCTGGAAGCGCAGGAAGGCGTCGCGGCCCGTGACGGCGCGTATGCGGCGCGTGCCGGAAGCGATTGACTCGTCGCTCACGATCTTGAAGAGGCCGATGTCGCCGGTGGCGCGGACGTGCGTGCCGCCGCAGAGTTCTTTCGAGAAGATGCCCTCCGCGCCCGGCACGGTCAGAACCCTCACGCGCTCGGCGTACTTCTCGCCGAAGAGCGCCATCGCGCCCGTCTGCATCGCCTCGTCGAGCGAGAGGATGTCGGTGCGCACAGGCTCGTTCCGGAGGATGTGGTAGTTGACGAGCCGCTCGATCTCGGCGACCTCTTCGCGCGTCAGGGGCTGATAGTGCGTGAAGTCAAACCGAAGGTAGTTCGGCGCGACGACCGAGCCGGCCTGCTTGACGTGCGTGCCTAAGACTTCACGCAGCGCCGCGTGCATCAGGTGCGTCGCCGTGTGGTTGCGCCGCGTGGCGTCGCGCTTTTCGGCGTCCACAATCGCGCTCACGGGGTCGAACAAGCGGAGGCTCCCGTGTTCGACCTTGACGCGGTGAACTACCAGGCCCGGCGCGGGCGCGGGCGGCGTGTCGAGGACGAAGGCGTGCGCCGTGCTCGTAATGATGACGCCGGTGTCGCCGACCTGACCGCCCGACTCCGCGTAGAAGGGCGTGCGGTCAAGGACAACCCCGCCCTCTTCGCCTTCGCCTAAGCTCTCCACCTCCTCTCCGCCGCGCAGCAGCGCCAGGACGCGCGCGCCGTCGGTGCGCGTCTCTTCGTAGCCGGTGAACTCGCACGCGCCGACGCGCTCGGCGATGGCCGCATGGACGGGGTTGGTCCTGGCTGCGGTTGCCGCGTGCCCCTTCGCGCCCGCGCTCTGAAGCTCGCGCAGCGCGCGGTCGAACTCCGCGTTGTAGTCGTCTTCGTTAACTTTGAAGCCGCGCTCTTCGAGGCCGACGCGGATGAGGTCGCGCGGCGTGCCGTAGGTGTCGTAGAGGCGTGCGAGTTCTTTGTAGTCGGGCATCGCGCCTTCGGGCGTCGAGGCGAAGAGGGATTCGAGCTTTTGCAGGCCGGTGGTGAGCGTCGAGCCGAAGCGCTCCTCTTCGAGTCTGACCATGCGCTCGATGAAGTCGCGCGAGGCTTCGAGTTCCGGGTAGGCTTCGCGCATGAGGCCGACGACGAAGTCTGTGACCTTGTGGAAGAACAGGTCGTTGAACTGAAGCGCGTGGCGACCGTGGTAGATGGCGCGGCGCATGATCTTTCTTAAAACATAGTTGCGCCCCTCGTTGCCGGGCAGGATGTTGTCGGCGATTGCGAAGGCCGTGGCGCGCGCGTGGTCTGTGATGACGCGCATGGCGTGGCCTTCTTTGCTCTCCGGCTCGTAGTGGCGGTCGGCGAGACGGGCGACGAAGTCAACGATGGGGCGCAGGAGGTCTGTCTCGTAGTTGTTCGGCGCGTCTTGCAGGACTGCGGTCACGCGCTCAAGGCCCGCGCCCGTGTCAACCGAAGGCTTCGGCAGAGGCGTCAGGTTTCCTTCGGCGTCGCGCTCGTACTGCATGAAGACGAGGTTCCAGATTTCGACCGTGGGGCTGCCTTCGCGGTTGACGTATTCGGGGCGGTTGAACTCCGGGTCGTTCGGCTGCTCG
>JALZHC010000325.1 GCA_030914105.1 Acidobacteriota bacterium | reverse complement strand
CATCTACACTTCGGGCACGACGGGCGAGCCGAAAGGCGTCATGCTGACGCACCAGAGCTTCACCTTTAACATCCTCTCGATCACTTCGGCGCTGCCCATCCACTCGACCGACGTTGCGCTCTCGGTCTTGCCGCTCTCGCACATCTTCGAGCGCACGGTCTTCTACGTCTTCTGCTGGAACGGCGTCGCCGTGCACTACGCGCCCTCGTTCGACGTGGTCGGCGAGTATCTGCGCGAGGTGCGCCCGACGATCATGACGGCTGTGCCGCGACTCTTCGAGGCCGTCTTCCACAAGATTGTTAAGAAGGGCACTTCCGCCGGCGGCTGGAAGTCGAAGCTCTTCAAGTGGGCCTTGCGCGTCGGGCAGCGTTATGCCGAACTCAAAGACAAAGGCGAGCCGGTGCCGCCGCTCCTCGAAATCCAGCAGGAGGCGGCGAGCCGTCTGGTCTTCTCGAAGTGGCGCGAGGGCGTGGGCGGGCGTCTGCGCTTCTTCGTGTCGGGCGGCGCGCCCTTATCGCCTGCACTCTCTTACGCGTTCCTCGGCGCAGGCGTCGAGATACTGCAAGGCTACGGCATGACGGAGACCTGCATCGTCTCTGCGAACCGACCCGACGACAACCGCGTCGGCTCGGTCGGCCTGCCTTTCCCCGGCATCGAGGTCGAGACCGACGCCGAGGGCGAAATCCTCGTCCGCGGGCCCAATCTGATGAAGGGCTACTACAAGCACGACGCCGAGACCGCCGCCGTCTTCACGCAGGACGGCTGGTTCAAGACCGGCGACGTGGGCCACACGGACGAGCGCGGCCACCTCTTCATCACCGACCGCAAGAAGGAGCTATTCAAGCTCTCGAACGGCAAGTACGTCGCGCCGCAGCTCGTCGAGAGTCTTATTAAGGAGAGCCAGTACGTCAGCCAGGTGGTCGTCGTCGGCGCGGGACGCAAGTCACCGGCGGCGCTCATCGTGCCCGACTGGGAGGCGCTCAGGGCCGCGCTTCCCGACGCGCAGGGCGATGGGCGCAAGGCCCGCGCCGACCTGAGCCGCAGCCCCGAAGCCGTCAAGATAGTCCAGCGCGACGTGGCCGAGCTGACCGCGCCGCTCCACGACTACGAACGCGTCCGCCGTGTCGCGCTCCTCGCCGAAGAGTTCTCGATTGACGGCGGCGAGCTGACGCCGACGCTCAAGGTCAAACGCCGCGTCATAGACGAGAAGTACGGCGGACTCATCGACGAGCTTTACGACGGTGCGCCCTCGTAAGGCGGGAGGCAGAAGGCAGAAGGCAGGAGGCAGAAGGCAGTAGACAGAAAGCGGAAGGCAGTCGAAAAGCAATGAGCTTTCGACTGCCTTCTTTCATTCGGCGCAGCCGCACTCCTGCGAGCTTGGCTGCCTTCTGCTTTCTGCCTTCTGTCGCTCACGCGTCCGTGAGCGACAGGCGCTCGATTTCGAGGATGGATTCGGCGAAGCGCGCGCGGTTGAAGGAAGGCTCGGAGAGCATGTCTTCGGCGAGGCGGCGCAGGGGCGCGGGCAACTGTAGGGCGGCGAAGGGGAGAGCGTTCGCCGGCGGCGGGAAGCGGGAGAGCAGTTGCGCCTCGGCGCCGCAAAAGTCGCAGGCCGACACATGCGCGGCGATTGAGGCGCGGCGCGCGGTCGTCGTCCCGCCTTGAGAATAAAGTGACAGCGCTTCGGACTGTGGGCACGTCCGAAGCTTCCGGAATCCGGCTGTGCGCGTTCGACGCATGGTCGCTCCTTAGAAGTCTCGTTCGGTTTTCGCCGCGGCCTTTCGGGCGGAGGCTTCTTCGGCGGCACGCGCGCGCGGTGGTGCCTTGTCGAAAGGCATAGCCCAGGGTCGGAGGTCGGGTAAAAGCTGCCCGCCCGGCGAGGCCGCGGGCACGGCTCGTGGCCTCTGACCAGGCGGGGCGCTTCGCTCGTGCAACGGAGTTAAAGTGCGAATTGGTACCTCATTCCAATCTTTCGCCCCGCCGCCGCCGCCCGTTTCGCCTGATTTTTCAAGACCTTGCCGCCCGTGTAAAAAGATGTTGCTCAAACGCCGGTTTGCTGCTAATCTCTAGTATGTCGGCGGCCTGAGGAGGCTCCGGCAGTCCTCCACGGTGGCCGCGCCCATTCCCCTTTGCGGCTCAACCGGCGGGCGCTCCCCGCGAGGTCTCCATTTCAAACCAGCTCGGCCAGCGGAGCGCGGATGTCCTCCCGGATCGTCACGTCCCGCGCCTTCGGCCCGAAAGTTCCGGCCCGAATGCCCAAAGGGACGCCCCGACGCTTGAACCCCAACGCCTTTATCCTCCTGCGGCGGACGCCAGCGCGTCACACCTCCGGCCTTGCTCCGAACGAACGATTACCAGTAACATGGCTGCAACATCCGCCGATCAAGATCAACGCTTGAACGACCCCATGACGAGCGCCACGGAAGAGAAGTCCCACTCGTCGCTGCCGGAGCGCCCCCTTGCGCTCGCCGAGCGACCACAGCGGCACGCCGGCGCGTGGGTTGAATCCCTGCGCCGCTCGGACGTTTCCCGCCTCTGGTCGGAACTCCAGCGCCTGGTCGTCAGCCACCCGCTCGTGCGCGCTTCCTACAGCGCCGGCCTTCTGGTCGAAGAGGGCGACCGCGGCAGCGCCTACCTCGACCTGACGCAGGAGCTTTTCGTCACGCTCCTCTCGAAGTCGCGCTTCCAGCACTACCTCGACGCCGCGATGACCGACGCCGAGATCGAGTGCGAGGTCGGGCAGATCGAGCTGACGAACCTCCTGACGGCGGAGCTGCGCAAGCGCCACCCCGAAAGTTACCGCCTCGCCCGACGCATCTCGACCATCATCCAATCCTCCGCCAACTTCCGCCGCGTGGACTCAGCCGCCGGCGAGGAGGAGACGCACCGCCGCCTCGTCGACCGCGTCTACGGCTTGCGCGAGTGGCGCGAGGACAAGCCGCGCCGCGCCCAGGCCGAGCTTGAGCAGCGCGTCCAGATCATTCCCGTCCGCCAGCGCGACACGCGCATGGTCGGTTGCACGGGCGACTCGCAGATCATCATCAGCAACTCCGACCTCGAAGACCTCATCGTCTCCGTGATGGAAGCCTGCGACTCGCCCGTGGACGTGCGCACCCTTCGCAGCCTCGTCATGTCGCGCCTGCCCGTCATGGACATCTACCTCGTGCCCATCGGCGACGACGACGGCGAGGGCCGCGCCTTCGAGCCTGTAGACGGGCGCGAGAACCCTGAGCAGTCTCTGCTGCGGCGCGAGTCGGAGGATGAGGCCGCCGGCTACGTGGACGAGTTCCTGCGCGGCCTGCACGCAGCCGTGCGCGGCAAGAGCAAGCAGTACGACCGGATGCTCGGCGTGCTCTGGTACTGTTACCTCAGCCCCGCGCACATCACGCAGCTCGAAGCCGCCGCGCGTCTCTCCGTCTCCGACTCTCTGGTCTCCGACTACCGACGCCGCATCGAGCAGCAGCTCCGTGCGCTCAACTTCACCGAGCTTGAAGAGGCGCGCCGCTTCGAGGTCGCGCTCCGCGAGCGCGTGCGCGCGCTGGTCTTGATGGACGAGGAGTCGAGCGTCGCCGTCTAGCGCGCGGCCCTGTGCCGGAGTCGCCGAGTTTGAGTTAAGATAAAGGCTGACGGGCCGCGCGCGTGCTCGTCAGCCATCTTTCGTTAAAGGCGTCTTGCGCCGTGGCGTTTGCCCGCTCCGCGCTCGGACGCCGACGACGCGCGCGCGAGGGCCTTCTCCTTTCAGTCCGCCGAGAGTGCCGCCGATGCAGTCAGGGAGTCAGGGCTTCACAGACTACGAGCCTGTCACGCGCCGCGGGCGCGGGGTGGGGCGCGCGAGCGCGGCCTTGAAAAAAGCGGCGTCGAAAAAGGAGGAAGCGAAAGCGGCCTCCAAAAAAGAGGAAGCACCCGCCGCGCTCAAGCCCGGCCACTCGCTCACATATCTCTGCCTCTTCCTCTTCACAATCCTTCTCTACCTGCGCCCCTCGGAAATCTACCCGTCGGTCGTCACCAACAACATCACTTTCGTCGTCGGGCTGCTCACGCTCGCCGTCTACCTGCCCACGCAGCTCGCGGTCGAAGGCACAATCTCGGCACGCCCGCGCGAGGTCAACGCTTTGCTGCTGCTCGCGGCGTGGGCGCTCGTCTCGCTGCCTCTCGCCGTCAGCCCCGCGGTCGCCTGGGAGAGCTTCGCGGGAACTTTCGTCCGCTGCGTCGTCATCTTCATCGTCATCGTCAACGTGGTGCGGACGGAGCGACGCCTGCACTGGCTCCTGTTGCTCGCGGTGCTCGTGAGCTGCTGGCTAGCTTTGGGTGCGGTCGGCGACTACCGTTCCGGCAACCTCTCGGTCGAGGGCTACCGCGTCGGCGGCCACGGCGAGGGCATCTTCGGAAACTCGAACGACCTGGCGCTCCACCTCGTCACCATCGCGCCCCTGTCGGTCGCGCTCCTCTTCGCCTCGCGCGGCATGGCGCGCAAACTCTTCTACGGCGGCGCGGCGCTCCTGATGGTCGCGGCTATCGTCGTCACCTACTCACGCGGCGGCTTCCTCGGTCTCTCCTGCGCCTTCGCCGTGCTGGCCTGGAAGCTCGGACGCAAACACAGGCTCGCCGTCTTCGCCGCGGCGCTCCTGCTCGGCGCGGGGTTGCTCCTGTTCGCACCCGGCAACTACGCCGTGCGCCTGCTCTCCATCTTCATGCCGAGCCTCGACCCCGTCGGCTCATACGGCACGCGCGAGGGCGAGCTGATGCGCTCGCTCTGGGTGGCGCTGCGCCACCCGCTGCTCGGCGTCGGCATGGGCAACTACGTGCTCATGTCTTTCCGCTCGCAGGTGACGCACAACGCCTACACGCAGGTCGCTTCGGAGGTCGGGATGCCGGCGCTCGTCTGCTATCTCTTCTTCATCTTCACGCCGCTCAGGCGCATGATGAGAGTCGAGCGCGAGGCGCTGGGGTCGGAAGGCGAGCGCGGGCGCTTCTACTACCTGGCCGTCGGCCTCCAGGCGTCGCTCGCCGGCTACATGGTCAGCAGCTTCTTCGCATCGGTCGCATACCTCTGGTACATCTACTACCTGGCCGGCTACGCCATCTGCTTCGAGCGCATCTACCGGAGCGAACTCGCTGCGCGCGAGTCGACACGCGCGGGCAGCGCCATTGAAGACGCGGTCGTCGAAGTCAGGCCGGACGGCCTGCCGGAAGCGTCGGAGGCTTGAGAGATGTCGGTCTTCGAGTTCATCCTGAGACTCGTCTTCTGGCTGAGCGCCGCGGCGCTCGCCTACACGTACGTCGGCTA
>JALZHC010000324.1 GCA_030914105.1 Acidobacteriota bacterium | reverse complement strand
CTTGCTGACCGTGCGCGGCGTCGGCTATCGCTTCACGCCGGAGCCGGCGGAGAAGGGCGGAACGCAATAACCAGCGGTCTGGAGTTGATGACAAAAGAGAGAACCCGGAAAGGTGAGGACTTTCCGGGTAAAAATAAAGCCCCCGCGACTCTGGGCAGGAGTCTGGTTTGGAGACGGGGGCTTTGACGACCGCGCAGGGCAGAAGGGATGCCGTAACGCACGGTCGCGGCACGGCGACTCGTTTTTGGGGTAGGCGAGCGCCGAATGCGAAAGGGTCAAAGAGCATTAAGGCACGCGCGTCGGGGCGTGAACCGGATGAGACCGCGCCTTCGGCTCAGAACCGCGGCCACACGCTGCGACCGCATGCTGGGGTGGAAGCTTTGTCAATGGCCGCCGGCCTTCAGGCCGCGAGCCGCGCCGCGACCGCCGTGCGCCTGACGGTCGAGAGTAGTCGCTCCACGTCGAGCGGCTTGTCGAAGAAGCCGTCGGCTCCGCGCAGGATGCAGTCCTTGCGCATCTCGACCGAGGGGTCGGAGCTGGCGACGAAGACCTTCGAGCCGGGCAGGTGGCTCTTGACGTAATCGAGTATCCGCAGGCTCGTGTCGGGCGCGTCGAGCGTCGGCGGCAGGTGAAGGTCGAGGATGGCGATGTCCGGCTCGTAGATGGTCGCGCGGCGGATGGCCGACGAAAGGCTGTTGGCCGTCATCACCTCGAACTCGTCGCACAGAGTCCAGAAGAGCTGCTGTGTGATCGCCACGTCGTCGTCAACTATCAGAACTTTCGGCTTCATCGTCTTCTTCCCCGTCATCAACCAGGAGTGAACCCTCCGTGTGCTCGACCTTCATCTACGTCCATCACCCTTCCCGTGGATGTCAGGGGTCTTGAGACCTTCATACGCCCGCTTCCTATCGCAACGCACGTGCCAGCCGGAGCGGGCGGCACGACGCGCGATTTACCGGCCAAAACGGGGGCGGGGATTTTTCTTTCGGGCGCTGGTGTTGACGGCTGTGGACAGTGGCGGGCGGCGTGTGTTCACAAGAGTGAACAGCCGGCGGGAGAGAGGGCGCGGGCCGAAGCCGCTCGGAAGCGGCGGGATGCAGTAAGGGGTTTACGTTAGGATAAACATTCCGACGCCGCCTCCGGCGGGTCGAGGGGTTCTACTCTTTGTCCTGATTCTTGTCTTCGCCTTCGCTTTCGTCTCTGCCCTTCGCCCTTTTGCCCTTCTCTTCTTCGGACGAGTTGAGGCCGAGTTCGGTGATGAGGCGGTGGAGGTAGGAGCGGCTGATGTCGAGGCGTCGGGCGGCGGCGACGCGGTTGCCGCCTTCGGCCTGGAGGGCCTGCGTGACCATGCGTCGGCGCATGGCGAGGGTCGCGCCTTCGAGCGTCGTCTCGTCGGCGACCGCGCCCGCTGTGGCCGCGACCGCTCGCGGCGCGCGCAGCATCTTGTCGGGCAGGAACTCAAGGCAGAGGCGCGAGTCCTTCGTCAGCACGACGAGCCGCTCGATGAGGTTCTCAAGCTCGCGGACGTTGCCCGGCCAGTCGTACTCCTGAAGGGCTTCGAGCAGCGCGGGGTCGAGTTCGGGCGTGGCGCGCGCGTGCTTCTCTGCGGCCTTCGAGGCGAAGTGCGCGGCGAGCAGCGGGATGTCTTCGCGCCGCTCGCGCAGAGGGGGCAGGCGCAGCTCGATGACGTTGAGGCGGTAGAAGAGGTCTTCGCGGAAGCGGCCCTCGCTCACTTCACGTTCGAGGTCGCGGTTGGTCGCCGACAGCACGCGCGCGTCAACGGTGACGGGCCGGGTCGAGCCGACGCGGCGAATCTCTCCCTCCTGAAGCGCGCGCAGGAGCTTGACCTGCATGGCCTGACTCATCTCGCCGATCTCGTCGAGGAAGAGCGTGCCGCCCTCGGCCTCTTCCCAGAGGCCCTTGTGATCGCTCTTCGCGTCGGTGAAGGCCCCTCGGACGTGGCCGAACAGTTCCGATTCGATGAGATGTTCGGGGAGCGCCGCGCAACTGACGGCGACGAACGGACGGTCGCGCCGCGCACCTTCCTCGTGGATGGCGCGCGCGAGCACCTCCTTGCCCGTGCCGTTCTCGCCCGTGATGAGCACCGTGACGCTCGTGTCGGCGACGGCGCGCGCCTGCTTGATGACGCTTTCGAGCGCGGCACTCGCGCCGACGAAGCGACCGAAGCCCCGAAACATCTTCAGCTCCGAACGCAGGCGCAAGACCTCGCCTTCGAGCCGGCGCACGCGCGCCGCCTGCGCGACGATGTGCGAGACCTCCTCTTCGTCGAAAGGCTTCTCGAAGAATCCGTAGGCCCCGCGGCGGATGGCTTCGAGCGCGGCACGCTTGCTGTCGCTGCCCGTGATGACGACGACCGGCACCGCCGGGCGCTCGCCGCGCGCGGCCTCGACGACGGCCAGACCCTCCTCGATGCCTTCGAGGTCGGGCGGCAGGTGCAGGTCGCAGATGACCACGTCCACGCGCTCGCGCCTGAGCAGCTCGACGGCGGCGGCGCGCGTCTCGGCTTCGAGGACGCGGTGGCGCTCGACGAGCGCCCAGTGGAGCTGACGCCGCAGCAGGCGGTCGTCGTCAACCACCAGCACGGTCGTCTTCTGTTCCGTCTGCTCGCTCATGCCTTGGAGAGTTCGCGTCGAAAGTCTCTCGCGTCCGCCCGCGCCTCCTGTGCCCCTGCGCGGTCAGGTCAGTCTCACTCAAACGCAGAGGGCGCTGGAGAACTCGCGGAGGCCGCGAAGTCACCTCGCCCCGCTCACACGACGGCGCGGCGGGCGGGTTGCGAAAACTTTTCTGTCTGGAAAGCTGAAAGGAGTCAGACGGGCGCGCTCGGCCCCCTCGGCTCGACCGCAGCCGTCGCCTTCCCCGGCTGGCCGCGCCTCTCGCCCGACTTGAACAGGCGGGATGGTAGCACGACGCGGAAGCGCGTGCCAACGCCGACGCGCGACTCGACTTCGAGCCGACCGCCGTGCGCCTCGACGACTTCCTTGCAGGTGAAGAGGCCGAGTCCGATGCCCTTCGTCTTCGTCGTCGAGAAGGGGCGGAACAGCCTCTCTTTGACGAACTCCTCCGTCATCCCGACGCCCGTGTCGGCGATGCTGAAGAAGACGAGGCCGCCTTCGAGCGTGCCGGCCTCGACCGAAAGCGTGCCGCCCTTCGCGCCCATCGCTTCGAGCGCGTTGATGACCAGATTCTCGAAGACGTTCTCGACGCGCGTCGGCTCGACCCAGGCGACGAGCGAGTCAGGCAGGCGGGCCTCGACCTCGTAGAGCGGGCGCGAAGGCTCAGCGACGGTCGCGAGCACGCGCCGGAAGACGGGCACGAGGTCAATCTCGCGTGCCGTCATGCGGTACTCGCCGCTTAGAGACTTGGCCGGCTCGCTCAGGCGCGCCGCCGTGCGGTTGAGCTTCTCGGTCGCGTCGCGCAGCGACTCGACGACGTCGGCCCGAAACTCCTCCTGGTTCCAGCGCCGCTCCATGTTCGCGACGAGCATCGAGAGTCCGGCGATAGCGTTCTTCAGGTCGTGCGTGATCATGGCCGAGATGCGTATGAACGACTCGAACTGCCGCGACTCGGCCTCCTTCGCGATGAAGCCGCGCAGGCGGTCGCTCATCTTGTTGAAGCTCTCGGCGAGCGCGCGCGTCTCGGCGGTCGCGCCGGGCGCGATGCGCTGGCTCACCTGTCCCTCGGCGATTGCCGCGGCGGCGCGCGCCACGCCTTCGAGGTCTTCGGTCGTGCGGCGCGCGATGAGAAGCAGCAGCACGAGCGCCGACGCCGACGCGGCGAGCGCGAGCGTGATGGCGAGCAAGTCCCAGCGGCGCACCGGCCCGGTAGCCGTCGTGTAGTCCTCGGCGACGGCGAGCGAGAGGTTCAGGGCGTCAACCTGCCTGAAGACCACGAGGCGGCGCACGCCGCCCGGCTCGTCGTAGAAGTCCCACCCGGAAGCGCCCGACCTCATCGAAGCGGCCACGCCCGCGAACTCCGGCATCGCCGCCTCGGCGGCGCGCTGCCTGAACCCGCCGCTGGTGTCGTAGACGACGAGGCCGGTCGCGTTATCAATCACGACGACGACTGGCCGCGCCTCACCCGGCGACGCCGCGGCGACGCCGCCGCCCGCGACACTCTGCTGCGACGCCTGCGCGCCGTCGCGCGTCGGCGCTTTCGCCGCGGGCGCGTCGGTCTCCGCCGCGTCCTCGACCACGCTCTTGAGCTTGATCCCGGCGACGAGCGCGCCGATGATCGAGTCGTCCGCGGGCGAGTAGACAGGGACGGTGACGCGCAGCGCCGCGCCATAAGACTCCTCCGTGACGGGCGAGCGCAGCGCCTCCGGCTTCCGGAGTCCCCACACGCGCTTATCGTAGCGCGCCTCTCTTTCGACGAAGTCTTCGGTCTGGAAGGTCGCGTCGTCGCCGGGCGCGGCGGGCAAGGTGGAACTCGTCGAGCCACCCGGCAAGCGAAAGAGCGGCGGCCCGCCCGAAGCGTCGAGGCAGGTGATGGACTCAAGATACTCTCGGTTGTTCTTGAAGAAAGCGCTGAGGGGCGCGCGCACCGTCTCGGGAATATCCGACTTCGTGGGCCTGGCCTGACCGGCTGCCGTCTGCGCGCCGCCCGTCGTCTGCGTGCCGCCTGCGCTGCTCGCCCCCGCCGCGGCGCGTGCGTCTCGCACGTCGCGCACGTATGCGCGCAGCGGGTCGGCGCTCGCGAGTTCGAGCAGGCGCGACTCGCGCTTCTCAAGCGTCCGCTCGATGCGGCGCGAGATGCGCGCGGCGCTTTCGTCGGCGCGCGCACGCAGTTGCGCGCCGACGGCGCTCAGGCCGCTTCGGTAGTTGACCAGCCCGACGATAACGAGCGGCACGAAGGCGAGCGCGAAGAAGACGAGCAGCAGCTTGTTTTTGAGATTCACGGCTGTCACCACCTGCGAAGCGTCCGTGAGAGGGCGGGGCAAGTATAACAGCAACGCGGGCCGATGGATTGAGGAATCGAGTGAGTGAGGGATTGGTTCATTGGTTCATTGATTCAATGAAGGCCAAGCCGTTCCTTAATGAAGCAATGAACCAATGAACCAATGAATCAATGAATCAATCCCTCAATCAGTCTCCGACGACGGCGTCGGCCTCGACCTCGACAAGCCAGTCCGGCTCGATGAAGCGCGTGACCTGCATGAGGGTGTTCACGGGGCGCACGTCTGCGAAGAACTCGCCGTGGACGCGCGCGACCGCTTCCCAGTCCTCAATGTGCGTGAGCAGGATGCGTGTGCGCACAACGTCGGAGAG
>JALZHC010000323.1 GCA_030914105.1 Acidobacteriota bacterium | reverse complement strand
GGGTTGTTCTTGTCGAACTTCGCCTCCGGGGCTTTCTTCGCAGGCTCCTGCTTATCCTTCTTCTGCGCGTCGGCGCTCGGCTTCTGCGCCGCGGGGGTCTGCGCGGGCGTCCGGAGCGCCGCCCCGGCGACGAAGGACGCCGCCAGCGCGCACACATAAAAGCGTCGTAACACTGAGATGGTCTCCATTCTCGACTTGATACCGTTGGCCTTCGCTTCGGGACGCCGGGGAGAGGTCGGCCAGAATCGTTTCGTCGGCGGATTGTAACACAGCGGCAAGGCCTGAGTCTCGGCCCGGAAGTCCAAAATAATTGATGCCAAAAGCCTTTTCGCGGATGCCCGCACGCTTTGTTGACAAGCGCCGACGCGAGCATGTAGAGTCCAGAGTTTTCATAAACAGGAAGAAAGTCCGGGGCCTGGAGTCTGAAGTCTGGAGTCAAGAAAAACTCTCGCTTACAGCCGTCTGACTCCAGACTTCAGACTCCGGACTCCAGACTGTTTGAAAGGACATTTGAGCATGAAGAAAGTTGGACTCCTGGTCGGGCGCGAAAGAACCTTCCCGGTCTCTCTCATCGAGAGCATCAACGAGCGCGGGGGCGGCGAAGTGGTCGCCGAGTTCGTCAAGCTCGGCGGCGTGCGGCTCGACTGGCCGAAAGCCTACGACCTCATCATCGACCGCATCTCGCACGAGGTTCCCTTCTACCGGGCCTTCCTCAAGCGCGCCGCGCTCGAAGGCACAATCATCATCAACAACCCCTTCTGGTGGTCTGCCGACGACAAGTTCTTCAACTTCTCTCTCGCAACCAAGCTCGGCGTCGCCATCCCGAAGACGGTTCTGCTCCCGCAGAAGGCTTACATCGAGGGCATCACCAGCGACAGCCTTCGTAACCTCGAATTCCCGCTCGACTGGGAGGCCATCGCCGAACACGTCGGCTTCCCCGCCATCATCAAGCCCTTCGACGGCGGCGGCTGGAAGAACGTCTCGCGCGTCGACAGCCTCGAAGAGCTGTGGCGCGTCTACGACACGACGGGCACGCTCTGCATGACCCTCCAGGAGATGATTGACTGGGATCAGTTCGTGCGCTGCTACTGCATCGGCCAGCGGGACGTGCTCATCATGCCCTACGACCCGCGCAAGCCCTACCTGTCCGGCGAGCAGTACGTACACGACCCGACCTACCTTTCAGGCGAGGTGGCCGAGCGCGTCGCGCGCGACGTGCTCACACTGAATCGCGCCCTCGGCTACGACATCAACACGGTCGAGTTTGCAATCAAGGACGACATCCCATACGCGATTGACTTCATGAACCCCGCGCCCGACGCCGAGCTGGCCTCGGTCGGCGAGTTCTACCACCGCTGGCTGACGGAACACGTCACAGACCTCGTCTTCCGCCGCCTCGAAGAGTCGCAGGGCGCGCCGCGCTACCGCTGGGACGCGCTTCTTAACCCGCCGCCCGCGGCCACGCAAACGCTCGCCGCCGCGGCCTCCGCCGCGCAGTCGGCAGCAGACTCCGTCCTGCCGCAGTCTGTCCGCGAGCTTCCCTCCGACGTGGTCAACACCGTCAGCGACATCGTCGGCCAGGCCACGGGCGTCGTCTCCGGCCTTGTCGGCGCGGTCGCAGACGCCGTCATGCCCGACGAGCCTTCAAAGCAGGCCGCGTCCAAGCCCAAGCGCGCGCGCTCCGCCTCGACGAACAGGAAGAGCGCCGGCGCTACGACCAAACGCCCCTCCTCCCGCGCCAAGAAGTCCTCCACGAACGACCCGACCGCCGAAGGCTGACAGCGAGCGTCTCAACCCAAAGCAAAAAGGGCGACCTGAGTGGTCGCCCTTTTTTATTCCTACGATGGCCAGGGACGGAGTTGAACCGCCGACACCCGCATTTTCAGTGCGGTGCTCTACCAACTGAGCTACCTGGCCGAAATAAACCCATGGCAGGCAAGTGGCAAAGTATAGGCGGTGAAGTTAGGACTGTCAAACGGGGCGCAATGTGTCAGGGCGGTGTCGGGCCGCGTCCACTTTTTGTCAATTACGTCACAAAAAATCGTTGTCAGTTTTGCGATGAGGTGTATAATCCGGAGCGTCTGAGGATGGTGCCAGTTGCCAAACAGCCGGCACGCCCCGCAAGGGCAGCCATCCGAAGCCCGAACTTAGACAGTGCCCGCCAGTGGCAGCTCGAACGCCGATTGTGCCCCCCACAGCCGCTACCTTCGAGCTGCCATTTTACTGCCCTGAAACTCCCCTGGATTATCTTTTCGCCTCTTAAATCAAGGAAAAATCGGGAATCGTGAGTCCGAACCGGCCTTGTTCGGCTCACATTCGCAGGTCTGCGCGGGCGGCGAGTAGAGCGTGCTGCTCTCTGGCCTCAGCCAGCACCTGGCGCTCGTCGAGCGTCGTCAGCGCGCCGTCGCGGAGCACGAAGCGCCCGCCGATGAGAACCGTGCGCACGTCGCGCGCCTCCGCGGCGTAGACGATTGTCGAGACGACATCGGGGCGAGGCGTCAGGTGGAGTCGTTCAAGGTCGAGGATGGTTATGTCTGCGAGCTTGCCGGCTTCGAGGCTGCCGGTCTCGCCATCCAGGCCGAGGGCGCGCGCGCCGTCGAGCGTCGCCATGCGGAGCGCACGGCGTGCCGGCAGAGCCTCGGCCCCGCGCCTGACCTTCTGAAGCAGGGCGGCTGTTCGCATCTCCGTGAACATGTCGAGGCGGTTGTTGCAGGGCGCGCCGTCAGCGCCGAGCGTGACCGAGACGCCGCGCTCAAGCATCTCTGCGACGGGCGCGATGCCGGAGCCGAGCTTCAGGTTTGAAGACGGACAGTGCGCGGCGTGCGTGCACGTCTGCGCGAGCAAATCAATCTCGGCGTCGCTCAGATGGACGCAGTGCGCGAGGACGACGTGCGGGCCGGTGATGCCGACCGAGTCAAGGTACAGGACGTTTCGCAGGCCGGTCTCCCTCTCGACCAGCTCGATCTCGTCGCGGTTCTCGGAGGCATGCGTGTGAATTAACACGCCGCGCTCGCGCGCGAGTCGTGCGACGCGTCGCAGGAGCGTCTCAGTGCAACTGACGGCGAAGCGCGGCGCGAGGCAGCAGCGCACTCGCCCGCCGTCGCGCCCGTGCCACTCTTCGACGAGCGCGAGCGACTGACTGATCGACTCTTCGGTCTCCTCGCGCAAGCCGACGGGGACGCCCTCGCCCTTGTCCATCATGCACTTCCCGACCGTCGCGCGGAAGCCCGTCTCCTCCACGGCGCGCAAGACCTCTTCCGTGTGCCTGACCGTCTCCATCGTGAGCGCGCAGGTCGTGCCGCCGCGGATCATCTCGGCTATGCCGAGACGTGCCGAGGCGCGAACCGAGCGCGCGTCGTGCGCGGCCTCCAAAGGCCACACGCGCCGCTTGAGCCAGTCAATCAACTCCAGGTCGTCGGCGGAGCCGCGGAAGATTGTCTGGCAGAGGTGCACGTGCGTCTGCACGAAGCCGGGGAGGACTGCGCAGCCGCGCGCGTCAATCGTCACGTCGGCGGACTCCGACACTTCGCCCACGCCGACAATGCGCCCGCCGCGCACGAGCACGTCTGCGTCGAGGACGCGCTCGTCCGCGTCCAACGTGACGACGGTGCCGCCTTTGATGAGAACTGATTCGGCCATCTGAAGAATGGCGAGAGAAGCTACTTGAGTCTCTTGCCGCGCGATTATCTACACACGGCGCGGCGGCTGTAAAGCCGTACAGAACCGCGAGCGGTAGCGAGCGGGTGTGCCAAAAGGGGGACGTTGTCCCATCAGGCTACTACCCGCGAGGCTTCCGCTCGCGGTTCTGTAAAATGGCAGCTCGAAGGTAGCGACCGTGGGGGCACAATCGGCGTTCGAGCTAGCCTGTTGACCTGCTTCGCGCCCTACTTCTTGCCGTCGGCCTTCGCCGCCGCGGCCTCCTCTTCGGAGTCGCCGGGGACGTGGAGGCCGAGCTTCTTGCGCACGTCCGTTTGGACGCGCTGGAGGAGTTCGGGGTTCTCGCGCAGTGCGTTCTTCGAGTTCTCGCGCCCCTGTCCGAGCCGCTCGCCGCCGTAGGAGAACCACGCGCCCGACTTCTCGACGATGCCCTCCTTCACGGCTAAGTCGAGCACATCGCCCTCGCGCGAGATGCCCTCGCCGTACATGATGTCGAATTCGCACTCCTTGAACGGCGGCGCGACCTTGTTCTTGACGATCTTGACCTTCGTGCGGTTGCCGACGACGCGGTCGCCGTCCTTGATGGCGCCGATGCGGCGGATGTCGAGTCGCACGGAGGAGTAGAACTTGAGGGCGCGACCGCCGGTCGTCGTCTCCGGGGAGCCGAACATGACGCCGATCTTCTCGCGAATCTGGTTGATGAAGATGAGGCACGTGTTCGTCTGCCCGACGATGGCCGTCAGCTTGCGCAGAGCCTGCGACATCAGACGCGCCTGAAGACCGGGCAAGCTGTCGCCCATCTCGCCGTCAAGCTCCGCGCGCGGCACGAGCGCCGCCACCGAGTCGATGACGATCACGTCCACGCCGTTCGAGCGCACGAGCGCCTCGCAAATCTCCAGCGCCTGCTCGCCCGAGTCGGGCTGCGAGATCAGCAGGTCGTCAACGTTGACGCCGAGCTTGCTCGCGTACTCGGCATCGGTCGCGTGCTCTGCGTCGATGTATGCGGCGACGCCCCCGGCCTTCTGCGCCTCTGCGACGATGTGCAGGGCGAGCGTCGTCTTGCCCGAAGCCTCCGGCCCGTAGATTTCGATGATGCGACCGCGCGGCACGCCGCCGACGCCGATGGCAGCGTCGAGGCTTATTGAGGTCGTCGAGATCGACAGCACGTCGGCGACCTCGCGCTCGCCCAGGCGCATGATCGAACCCTTGCCGAACTTCTTTTCGATGTTTGCGAGCGCCGCTTCGACGGCCCTGCCGCGCTCCGCGCCCACTTTATCAGCCATGTTTGCTACCACTCTTTCTCGTCCCCTTTTCTCACGCTTCTGAAATTGGTGTCCTAACCGTCCGAAGACCCGGAGAGTCTACCACAAATGACGCGAGAATGGAACAGTGTTTCACACTTGCAACGAAGTTTTTTTCACCGTGGGTGGCCGGTGAGGCTCAAATAAGCCTGACGGAACGGCGCAAATGATACGACGCCCGGCGGATTTAGTCGAGCGCCGAGGAGTGGCAGTAGCCCGACCGTGAGGGAGGGCGTGCGGCGGAAGGCGGAAGTCGGAACGCGGAACGATGAACTGGAAGAGAGCTTGCCTTCAGTTCAGCGTTCATAGTTCCTAGTTGAACATGCCCTC
>JALZHC010000322.1 GCA_030914105.1 Acidobacteriota bacterium | reverse complement strand
GCCGTCGGCGCTCCGCCTCGAAGAGTTTCGATTCAGACGACGCTCCGCCGCAAAGTCTCTCGATGCAGACGGCGAGTTTTGATTCAGGCCGCGTCCGAACCCCGAAGGAGTATTGATTGCTCAAAGAAGAACTGATCCCCGCCGAGGGCGTCATCGTGGACAAGCAGCCGAACGCCTTCTTCAAAGTCCGACTCAACAACAGCGAGCACGTCGTGCTGGCGCAGATTTCCGGCAAGATGAGGAAGAATCGCATTCGCATCCTCGTCGGCGACCGCGTCAGCGTCGAGATGTCGCCCTACGACCTGACGCGCGGGCGCATCACCTACAGGTATAAGTAGAGCGCGGTTTGCGTTTGGGTTTACCGAACGTCGAGAGGCGTGCTCAAGCCCGCCGGTTCGAGTTTCATCGAAGCACGAACCGGCGGGCTTGAGCACGCCTCTCGGCGTCTGGCGAAATGTTCTGAAGGCCGCTCACCAATCGTAGGAGAAGGCGCAGGAGATTATCTGCCAGCGCCCGTCCCGCTTCACGTAGCGGCGCGTGAAACGGTAATAGGGGGTCGTGAAGTCGCGCCCGCGGAAGCTGCCGGACAGCCGCGCGCGGCCCGCGACCCAGGCCTCTGTGCCGCCCACGCCGACGCTCACGTCGTCCGTCTCAAGCGACGTGACGACGAACAGAGGGTTAGCCAGAAGCGCAAGCCTCTGCTCCTTCCTCACGCGCCCACCGAAAGAGGTGAAGTCGTCGGCAAGCACGCGTTCGAGTGCGGCCACGTCGCGCTCCGTGTGCGCGCGTATGTACTCGCGCTCGACTTCGAGCACCGCGCGCTCGTCCGCGCTGTGCGCCGTCGCGGCGTTGCCCGGCCAGACGCGCGCGCCGAGGTTGGCCGCGGCGATGCCGACGAAGAATGTGATTAAAGCGACGGGGAGACGTGTGGCGATGTGGCAGCGCATGTCCTGTACTCCTTGTCTGTGACTTTGACTGAAGGGTAGCACGCGCGCCGCGGGCGCGACAAGGTTTTGACTGACGCCGCGAGCGTTGGCGGCAGCAAGGCGCACGTCAGGACGTGCCGCGCGCGTCGCGGTTGACGGGCAGGCGGAGCTCGACGACGAAGCCGCCGCCGGGGAGGTTGGCCGCCTCGACCGTGCCGCCGTGCAGGCGCAGCGCGCGCTCCGTGATGCTGAGGCCGAGGCCCGCGCCGCCGGTCTCGCGCGTGCGCGAGTCGTCAACGCGGTAGAAGGGGCGGAAGATGTCTTTGAGCGCCTCTTCGGGGACGCCCGCGCCGCGGTCGCGCACGGCGATGACGGCCTGGCCTTCGCCGCCCACGCCGCGGCAGCGCAGGGAGATTTCCACCGCCGTCCCCTCCGGCGTGTAGCGCACGGCGTTGCGGACGACGTTCTCGACGGCGCTCCGCAACAGTCCGGGCGTGCCGCGAGTCTCGCACTCGTCGCACTCGGCGACGACGACCGAACAGTTCTTCCCCTGCGCCTCGAAGTCCGCGTCCGCGGCGACATCGCGGACGAGCGCCGCCAGATCAATCGTCTCCAGACGCACACGCTCGCCGTCGCTCTCCCAGCGCGAGAGCGCGAGCAGTTGGCCGATCATCTCGTTCAGGCGCTTGGCCTCGCGCTCGATGCGGTCGAGGTCGCCCGCGGCGGCAGCGCCCGCGCGCTTGCGCGCCAGATCGAGCGCGACCGACAGTCGCGCCAAGGGCGAGCGAAGCTCGTGCGAGATGTCGCGCAGAAGTCTTCCTTGCGCGCTCACCAAAGTCTCGACGCGCCCGGCCATCTGGTCGAAGTCGTGGCCCATCGCGGCCAGCTCGTCGCGCCGACGCCCAAGCGCCGGGCCGACGCGCGCCGAGAGGTCGCCGCGCGCCACGCGCCGCGTCACCTCGCGCAGCTTGACGACCGGCGAGACGATGTAGCGCGCGAGCAGGTAGCAGAGAAGGCCCGCTGTCAGCACGACCGCGAACAGTCGCGCGAAGAGCGCGGCGGGTGTGTCGCCGAGCAGGAAGTTGAAAGGCCCCGGCGGCAGGAAGCGCAGGAAAGGCCCAGGCCGCCCGCGCGGCATGCGACCGGACGGGGATGGGGGCGGCGGGCCGAGCGGCAGCGTGGCGACGAAGGCGTAAGCGCCGCCGCCGCGCGCCGCCACGGGCCGCGCTTCGAGCGCCGCGCCGGGGAGCATCCGCGAAGCCTCTTCGCCGGAGCGCGTGACGCGCGCGGCCATCTCCGTCTCTTCGGGCGTCGCGTCGCGACCCGCAAGCTCTCTGCCCTCTGCGTCGAAGAGGTGCGCGCGCACGTGCGCCTCGCGCTCGACGTGTTGCAGGAACGAGTCGAGCGCCGCGGGCCCCTCGCGCTCGTAAATCTCGACGGCGTTAACGGAGTAGGCGGTCATCACGCCCTCGACGAACTGCGGCGGGCGCGGCATCTCCCCGCGCGTCAGGTAAGACGCGACGGCCAGCGCCGCGATGACCAGCACCATCGCGAGCCAGAACCAGAGGAAGACTTTTAAGAACAGGCTGCGCAAACCGTCTCTCCAAAATAGGGGAAAGGGGAAGGGTAAAGGGGACGAACTCTTCGCCTTGAATTTAAATTTTTGAACCGGGCCGCAGGCATGTCGTCGCTTTCGCCTTCAGCCTCGGTGACACCTTCCCCTTTCACCCTTCCCTCTTTCCCCTAGTTTTTCCCTTGCCCTTCCTCTTCCGCCTGCCGCGCGTAGATGTAGCCGACGCCGCGCACGGTCTTGATGCGTTCGACCTCGCCGGCGTGGTGGCCGAGCTTCTTGCGCAGGTGGCTGATGTGCATGTCAATGCTTCGGTCGAAGAGCGAAAGCTCGCGGCCCAGGGCCGACCGCACGAGGTCTTCGCGTCTGACAACGCGTCCCGCCGAACGCAGCAGCAGGACGAGTATCTCGTACTCGACGTTCGTCAGCTCGACCGCCGCACTTGCGCGCCTGACGTGGCGCGTGCCCGTGTCAACTTCAACGTCGCCGACCGCGATGCGCTCCGGCACCGAGTCTTCCGCCGCCGCGGGCGCGCGCGAGCGGACGCGGCGCAGAATGGCCTGGATGCGCGCGACCAGCTCGCGCGGGTTGAAGGGCTTCGGCAGGTAGTCGTCCGCGCCGATTTCGAGTCCGACGATGCGGTCAACGTCTTCGCCGCGCGCCGTGAGCATGAGCACGGGCACGCAGGAGCCTTCAGCGCGCAGACGGCGGAGCAGCTCGAAGCCGTTCATGCCCGGCATCATCACGTCGAGGACGACGAGCGAGTGAGCGCCCGTGCGCGCACGCGCCAGCCCCTCGTCGCTGCGGTTTGCGACCTCCACGCGGAAGCCCTCCTCCCAGAGCAGCTCCGCCACAAGCTCACAAAGCTCTCGGTCGTCGTCAATGATGAGCACCTGTTCCATCCCACGGCTTCCTTCGTGCTGCTCGGCGCAGCCGCCTCGGCCACGCCGCCACGGCAGAACGGCAGTCACGTCGCCTCAATCAAATTACTTCAAAGGCTTGGCCGCCGGCCAAAGCGACATTCTAGCCCAGCCGGCTTCGCGGCGTCCGTAAAGAAGTGTCAGGCGGCGTTGACAAAACTTTACGTGCCGTTGACCGACTCTTTACGTCGCCGCACACCCTCTTCGCGTAAACTCCGACGAGACGAAAAAGCGTTCGGCTCAATCCGGCTCAGGGATTCTTTTGACGAAAGGACTGAAGAGATGAAAACGGCAAGGACGAAACTGATCGGCGGTGCGCTCCTAATAGCCGCCGCGCTTCTGTTGACGGCGGTCGGCTTCGCACAGAACGGGCCGCGCGGCGGCTTCGGCGGGCCTCCGCCTCCGGGCGGGCCGGGCGGCCCACGTCGCGGCGGCCCCGGAGGGCCGGGCGGCCTCGGCCCTATCGCGCGCGAGCTGAACCTGACCGACGCGCAGAAGGCGCAGATCAAACAGATCGAGGACAGCTTCCGCGAGAGCACCAAGAGCCTGCACGACCAACTGCGCGCCGCAGGCGGCGGGCCGCTCGACGGTCTGACCGATAACTTCGACGAGGCGGCGGCGCGGGCCGCGGCGCAGTCGCGCGCAGGGATTCAGGTCGAGCTTGAGGTGGCGCACGCGAAGATGATGTCGCAGATTTACGCGCTGCTGACCGCCGACCAGAAGGCGAAGGTCGCCGAGCTGAAGCAGAAGTTCGCGCAGATGCGTGAGCAGGGGCCGCCTCCGCCGCCCCCGCCCGGCGAAGACGCGCCGAACACAAAGTAAGCGAGCCAGCAACAATGGCGAGAGAAGAGACTTTGCAGGCGTGGCAGGGGTTCGGGGTCGCGTCGCCGGCTCAAGCAGAGAGCGCGGCGCGCGACTCCGACCTCACGCTGGCGCGTATGGCCGCCGACGGCGACGCGCGCGCCTTCGAGGAGCTTTACCGACTCTACCAACGCCTCGTCTACGGCCTCTGCCTGCGCATGACGCAGAACGTCGCCGAGGCCGAGGACATCACGCAGGACGTTTTCATCCTGCTGCACCGAAAGGTCGGCTCGTTCCGCGGCGAGTCGCAGTTCACCACCTGGCTGCACCGTCTCACGGTCAACCAGGTCTTGATGCGCTTCCGCAAGAGCCGTTCGCGCAGGGAGGAGGCGCTCGAAGACTGCGACGCGCAAGACTTCACGGGCAGCGTCGCGCAGGCCGGCCCGAACCGCCTCCAGTTGATTGACCGCATGGCGCTCGACAGAGCCCTGGAGAAACTCCCGCCCGGCTACCGCGCCGCCTTCATCCTCCACGACGTCGAGGGCTACGAGCACGAAGAGGTTGCCGAACTGCTCGGCTGCGCCGTCGGCACCTCCAAGTCGCAACTCCACAAGGCCCGCGCCAAGCTGCGCAAGATTCTCACGCAACGCTCCTGACCTAGAACTTTATAGGCCGCGACTATCTCATTCTTGATTCATAAAGCGCGGTCGCTTCAACGCAGAGGCGCAGAGGCGCAGAGGGGGCGCAGAGAGTTATGACAGCTCAAGCCTCTGCGCTTCCTCTGCGTCCTCTGGGGTGAGCTTCAACTCGCCTTAATTTCAAGAACGAATATAACCAAAGCCATGACGAGCCGCGCCACTTAAGGATGTGTCAGAGTCGCGTAGCGCGCGCGGTCGGCGTCTGAGAGCAAAGATGACGGCGCGGTCGGCGTGTAAGCGTTCGCGTCGGGGCGCGCGTTGAAGACCGAGAACATGGGCACGGCCATGCGGTCATTGAGATTGAGCGGGTCGAGGCCGAGGAGGAGTTCGACCGTGCGCAGCGCGCTCAACTGGTCGTAGCGGTCGTGCACGAC
>JALZHC010000897.1 GCA_030914105.1 Acidobacteriota bacterium | reverse complement strand
ACTTGAGCGACGCGCTCGACCTCACGGTCATCGGCATCCTTCGCGGGACGCAGGGGCGCATCGCGCCGCGCGGCGAAGAGGTCTTGCGCGCGGGCGACCTTCTGCTCGTGCAGGGGAAGATGGAGGACATCCTGCGCGTGAAGTCGGAGGCCGGCATCGAAATCCGACCTGAGTTCGAGCTGAACCGGCACGACCTCGAAGCGGGCGACGCGGGGCTGTACGAGGTGATGGTCTTGCGCGGCTCGGACTTGAACGGGCGGACTCTGCGCAGCCTCAACTTCCGAGACCGCTACGAACTCACGGTGCTCGCCATCAACCGGCACGGCATGGCGCTTTTGACGAAGCTCTCGACCGTGACTCTGCGCTTCGGCGATGTGCTGCTCGTGCAGGGGCAGAAGGATTGCGTCGAGCGCCTGACGACGGACGGCCACGTCCTCCTGCTCGAAGGCGAGCCGTCCGCGCGACGCGAGCGCGCAGACAAAAGAATCTGGGCCGGCGCGGCCTTCCTCGTCTTCCTCTTCTTCTCGGTGACGCGCGCGGGCGGCGTGCCGCTGCCCATCGCCGTCCTCTTCGGCGTGCTGATCCTTCTCGCCTCGCGCGCCGTCCATATGCAGGAGATGTACGACCTCGTTGACTGGCGTCTGATCGTTCTTATCGCCGGCATGATCTCCTTCGGCACGGCGATGGAGAAGACGCACGCCGACCAGTACCTCGCAGACCTCATCGTCGCGAACTTCGCGGCCTACGGCGGGCTGGCCGTGCTCGCAGGCTTCTTCCTGATGACGCTTTTGCTCACGCAGCCGATGTCGAACCAGGCCGCCGCGCTCGTCGTCCTCCCCATCGCGGTGAAGACCGCTCTCTCTCTGGGCCTTAACCCGCGCACCTTCGCCGTCGCCGTCACCTACGCCGCCTCCTGCTCCTTCCTCACGCCGTTAGAGCCGGCCTGTGTCCTCATCTACACGCCGGGCCGCTACCGCTTCTTCGACTTCGTCAAGGTCGGCTCCGTCTTAACCGTCGCCGTCTTCGCCATCGTCATGCTCCTCGTCCCGGTCTTCTGGCCTTTACAATAAAAGCAGGAGTCATTGAGGTTGCGGCGGCGCAACCCAAATGCAACCGAGGCGTTGACGAAAAATTGGCACCAGCCCCTTGCGTCCGGGGCCGTCTCATCAATATAATGCGCGGGCTTTGAAAAGCGCGGCGAAGAAGGGACAGGAAGCGCCGCGCGAAATTTTCGAGCACTCATCAACGAAGCGAAAGAAGATGGCTACAATCAACGGTTGGAAAGAACGGCGACGTGTCGCCCCCAGGCGCACGACTCCCCTTCGCACGATAGCTTCCGGCCTGGTTCAGATCGCGCGCGCAGCCTTCGCCGAGCCTTACCAGCTCTCGGTCGAGCGCCGCGCCGTCGGCCTCAAGCGCCTGCCGCGCCGGCTCGACGGACTGAAGGTAGTCCAACTCTCGGACATCCACCACGGCCCCTTAACCAGCCGCGCGCAGATCGAGCGCGCCGTCGAGGTTGCGAACAGCCTCCAGCCCGACATCGTCGCGCTCACGGGCGACTACGTCTCGCACGAGCGGACATACGTCCAGCCCTGCGCCGAGATGCTCGGACGGCTGCGCGCGCGCCGCGGCGTCTACGCAGTCCTGGGCAACCACGACAACTGGGTTGACGCCGAGCTGGTCACAGACCTCTTCCGCGCCGAAGGCATCCGCGTGCTCAAGAACGAGGGCTTGCGCTTCGAGGATCGCGGCGCGTCCTTCTGGCTCGCGGGCGTTGACGACACGATGGTCGGGCTGGAAGATTTGCCGCTCGCGCTCGCCGGCTCGCGCGACGAAGAGCTGAAGCTGCTGCTCGCGCACAATCCCATCATCCTCCGACGCGCCGCGCGCGCAGGCGTTGACCTCGTGCTTTCGGGCCACACGCACGGCGGGCAGGTCGCCTGGCGCAACGAGCGCTCGGCTTCGGGCCGCGTCCGCCGTCGCATCCTGCGCGGCCTCGCCCGCCGCGGCGAAACCCAAATCTACGTTACGCGCGGCCTCGGCACAGTCGTCCTGCCGGTGCGCTACGGCTGCCCGCCGGAAGTGACGCTGCTGACGCTGCGCTGCGCCGAGTAGTCTGGAGTCTGGAGTCCGGAGTCCGGAGTCAAGACAGCACCGCTCTCATACTTCTTGTTCTTGACTCAGAACCCCGGGCCTCAAGTCCCGGACTCGGATTTCGGTTCGGCCCCAGAC
>JALZHC010000321.1 GCA_030914105.1 Acidobacteriota bacterium | reverse complement strand
GAGGCCGACTCGTCCGCGCGGCGAAGCACCGCGCGGACGCGCGCCATCAACTCGCGCACGGAGAAGGGCTTCGAGATGTAGTCGTCAGCGCCGAGGTCAAGTCCGGCGACGCGGTCGGCCTCGCTCGTTCGCGCCGTGAGCATGATGATGGGCGTGCGGCGCGTCTGCGGCTCGCGGCGCAGGCGGCGGCAAAGGTCTGTGCCCGACATGCCGGGCAGCATCAGGTCGAGGATGACGAGGGCGGGCGGGTTCTTCTGGTCGAGCGCGGCCTGGAGGCCCTGCTCGCCCGTGAGCGCGACGCGCGTCTCCAGGCCCTCGCGCTCCAGGTTGTACTTCAGCCCTTCGGCGATGTCCGGGTCGTCTTCGACGATGAGCACCGGTCTGGTCATAAGATTCTGGCCGGCGGCCTTCGAGTCATCGAAGTGGCCGGGACGACGGCGCGCGGGTTGTAAGGCTATCACAACTTTCCCTCGCGCGTGGATACACAGGCCGCGGGCATGAGCCTGTAGCCGACGTTGACCATTGTCTCGATGCGCGGGCCGAAGGCCGCGAGCCGACGGCGCAGGCGGTAGACATGGACGTGCATGCTCTCGGCGTTGAAGGGCGCGCGCTCGCCCCAAGCGTGCCGCCAGATTTCCTCCGAGGTCACGACGCGTTCGGGGTTACGCGCGAGGCGCGAGAGGATCAGGAACTCTTTGCGCGGCAGGCGGAGCTGCCGCCCGCCGACGCTCGCGTAATAGTTGCCGTGCTCGACGCGCAGGTGGCCGTCGTCGTAGACATCGAGCGACGGATGATATGCGACGACTGACGGGCCGGTCTCCGTGTGAGCTGTTCCGGTCTCCGTGTGAGCTGTTTCTGACATCCCTTCCCCTCATCGGTGCGATTTAATAATGACGAGCGGCGGATGGGTTGCGTGCAGCTCGTCGCCCGCCGCCCGTCATCGTTTAGAAGTTCAGACGCAGAGCGAACTGAACCTGCCGGCTCGTGCCGAGGCCGACGGTGCGCTCGACCGTCTGGCGCAGAAGGCCGAAGGCCGTGCCCGCGGCAGACTGTGTGTAGCCCTGGCCGGGCTGTTGCCCGGAGCCGAGAACGAAGGCGCCCGCCGTCGTGTTGAAGGTCAGAGACGGCAGCGCGACGTTCAAGGTCGAAGAGGGGTTGGCGAAGTTCGCGTGGTTGAAGACGTTGAAAATCTCGGTGCGGAACTCAAGCTTCAAGCGCTCGGTCAGGGGGATGCGCTTGCTGAGGATGAGGTCTGACTGCCAGAAGCCTGGGCCGCGCAGGGCATTGCGCGCGAGGTTGCCGAAGGTGCCGGGCGCAGGCATGGCGAAGGCCGCGGGGTTGAGAAGATTACGGTCGTTGTTGAGATAAGGATTGATGCCGGCAATCAGGTCGGGCCGGCGGACGTTGCGCGACGCGCCGCCGCCGGGCACGTTGATGACCGCCGCGAAGCCCGCGGGCAGAGGGTTCGACGCGCTCACGGTCGGGAGCTGCGCGGTGAAGCCCTGCGGCACGAGGGTGGTCGCCGACGCGCTCGTGTTGACGTTGCAGCCGGCGGCTGCGACGCACTCGGCCACAACGTCGGGCCGCACGATGCCGACCTCGATGGGGATACCGGAGCGCGCGTTGAAGATCGTGCCGACCTCCCAGTTGCCGAGGATGGCGTTGCCCGCGCTGCCCATGTCGAAGCGTTTGCCGTGGCCGACCGGCAGCTCGTAGACCGCCGAGAGGTTGAAGGTGTGGCGGATGTCGAAGTTGTTGTAGCTGCGGTCGTAGTTCCACTCGGCCAGAGTGCGCGCGTTGTCGGCGGCGGTGCGCGCCTCGTTCGAGCCGGAGGTCGTGCCGAAGCTGCGTGCGAAGGTGTACTGCGCGTTCATCGTCAGTCCCGTGTTGAAGCGGCGCGAGAGCTGCGTCTGCAAAGCTCGGTAGCTGTCTGAGCCTCCGCTCGTCTTGAAGTCAACCTCGGCGAAGGGGTTCTGCACGGTCGTTCCATTGACGACGGAGAACTCGCGCACGGTTCGGACGGCGACGACCTGCGTGCCCGCGGCGTTCAGGATGTTGACGACGCCCGCGCCCGCTGGGAGCGCGTTGGCTGTCGAGGGGATGGTTGCCTGCCCGCGAAGTATCTGGTTGGCGACGCTTCGCAAGAAAAGGTTGCGTCCCACGCTTCCGACGAAGCCGACCGTGGCGACGACGTGGCCGGGAAGCTCCTGTTGATAGGAGACGCTGAACTGGTAGACGCGCTCAGGTATCTGGTAGTCGGGCGCGTAGGCGCGCGGCTGGAAGGAGCGGTTCGCGGGGTTCGAGTTGAAGAAGTCTGCGAAGAGCGCGGAGTTGGTGGGGAAGGCGAAGAGCTGCGTACCGCCCACGACGGTCGAGCCGCTGATGGTCGCCTGGATGCGGTCGCTCTCGATGGGCTGAATCTGGTCTTCGGTCTGGCCCGGCCCGTAGTAGATGCCGAATCCGGCGCGAAGAACACTTCGGCCTCCGGCGAAGAAGCCCGTGCCCGTCGCGTTGGGCGACCAGGCGAGGGCGATGCGCGGGCCGAAGTTCGTCTTGGAAGATTGATAAGGCGCGCGCTTCGGGTCGAGGAGCGCGCCCGTCTTGATGTCGAAGAGCACCTGCGCGTCGCTGCGCTCGCGAAGCGGCGAGTAATACTCGTAGCGCAGGCCGTAGTTCAAAGTGAGACCGGGACGGAACTGCCACTGATCCTGTGCGTAGGCGATGTAGTAAGCCTGACGCGCCTCGCGCGTGCCGGAGACGCCGGTGAAGGGACTCTGAGCGGAGAGGTCGCCGGTGAACTGGATTGATTGGAGGTTGCCGGCGAGGAAGTTCTGAAGGCTCGCGTAGGTGTAGGTCGTGCCGCCCTGGCGGTCTGTGAAGAGGCGCACGGGTCGAACCTCTCCGCCCATACGGAAGTTGTGCGAGCCGCGCGTATAGTTGAGGTTGTCGATGAAGGAAAGTGTATAAGGCGTGTAGGGCTGGCCGCGCCCGTTCGTCGCGGAGTTGGCGCGCACGAGGCCGCCGGGCGTGGCCGTGCCGACGGAAGAACCCTGGCCGGGCAGGTTGAAGTTGGCCGTGTTGCCGCTGACGTTGATGGTGACGGCGGAGAGGTCGAGGCCGTTAATCGTCGGAGCCTGGCCGTTGATGCGCGTCTTCGCGCCGTTGTAGCCGAGCTTGAACTCGTTCAAGACACGCGGCGAGAAGACGGTCTGCAAAGCCGCGACCGCGTTCTGCGGGTTGGCCGTGATGCGGACGACGCGGCCCGTCACGCCTTCGGGCTGCGTGTTCAGTCCGTTGTCCGTGAAGAAGCGGAAGTAGGCGGAATTCTTCTGGTTGATCTTCCAGTCGAAGCGCGCCGACTCGGCGTTCTCGTTGACGACCGCGTTGGCCTGAAGCTGCGCCACGTCGAAGATGTTCGTGCCGGTGCCGCGCGAGATGATGGCCGCGCCGGGCGCGCGGAAGGCCGCGAGGTAAGGGAGCTGCGAGGCGGCGCAAGTCACGACGGCGCAGATGCGCGACGCATCGCCGGGCACGGCCTCGACGGCGTTGACGCCGGCGCGCAGTCGGTAGCCTTCGTATGAAGCGAAGAAGAAGAGCTTCTCTTTCTTAATCGCGCCGCCGAGCGAGCCGCCGAACTGGTTGAGACGGAGCGGCGTCTTCTGGCCGACGATGTTATCGAAGAAGTTCGAGGCGTCGAGCGCGCTGTTGCGGAAGTATTCAAAGACAGAGCCGCGCAAAAGATTTCCGCCCGACTTGGTGACGACGTTGATCTGCCCGCCCGTGCCCGTGCCCAGCTCAGCCGAGTAGCTGTTCGAGTCGGCGCGGAACTCCTGCACGTTCTCCAAGGAAGTCTGGAGGCGGAAGGGCGTGGCGATCTCGCCGTTGAGGACGCCGGGCGCGGCGTCGATGATGCCTGAAGCTTCGACGCCGTCGTAGCGCACGGCGTTCTGCTCGACGGCGCGGCCCGAAAAGCGAATGTCTCCGAAGGTGCCGGAGCCTGTGTTGACCGAGCCGGGCGCTTGCAGGTAGAGCTGCGAAAGCTGCCGACCGTTTAAGGGCAGGCTCGCGACCTCACGCTCGTTGACGGTCGCGCCGATCTTCGCCGAGCCTGTGTCGATGGCCGCCTCGGTCGCGCCGCCGACGACGGTGACGGTCTCGGTGACGGCCTGCGTCGAGAGCGACACGTCGAGCTTCTGCTCCTGGCCGACGTTGATCTGCACGCCCGTAATCGTGCTCGACGCGAAGTTGGCCGCCGCGACCGTCACGGTATAGTTCGAGGCGCGCAGCGCCGGAATCTGGTAGACGCCCGCACCGTCGGTCACGGCCTCGCGCTGCTCGCCCGTGCGCTCATCCTTTGCGGTGACGGTCGCGCCGGGCACGACCGCGCCGTTGGGGTCGCGCACCACGCCGGAGATGCGGCCCGCGTCGGCCTGCGCCAGCGCGAAGGTTTGGAGGGCGACGAGTGTCAGTAGAATCAGGCAGAGGCGCAAGGGGGAAACAGAACAGAGGCGCGAGTGGACGGCGGCCCGCCTCTCTTCAAGGTGAGACATAAACTCCTCCTGTGTAGTGTGCGTTTGAAAGTCCGGGCCGTTGACGTGCGCGTGAAACTCCGTCGGCGTGCGCGTGAAACTTCGTTGACGTGCGCGACTCTGCGGGGCGTACCGTCCTTCTCGCGCGCCTCGCGGACGTGTGGCCTGGGCGTCATGCGTGGAAAGTTTGAGCGCTCTCAACGTACACGTGCGCTTGATGCGTCTGTTGTTCAAGCAGAGAGGCTATGGCGGGCGGGTTAAGACGGAGTGAAGGCGGCCTTAAATGTTTGTTAAGAACGGTCGAGCGAAAATAGGCGTTTTTTCAAACAAAACAGCAGATTACATGACCCGCTCGCGCTCGCGTGGTGCGAGTGTGGTGCAAGCGTCTCCGAAAATCTGCCTTTCCAACGTCTCGGAGACCCCCTCGAACATCTGCGGGAGCGCGTGGACGGAAGTCTGGACGTTGAAGCTTTCGAGGCTGTGCCCCATGAGCAGACACCGCGCTTTGCCGGCGACGCCGCCGGCGTTTAAAAAGCTGTTGTAGGTGTGGCGCAAACTGTGCGGCGTGAAATGGCAGGGAAGCCCCGCCCGCTTCAAAAGTCGCGTGGACATCTCGCGCAGCCATCCGTCGGCCATCGGCTTGCCCGAACGCGACGGGAAGGCGAGACCTTGCTCCGTCCAGGCGTCGCCGACGAAGCGCGCCCGCGCCTCGTTCGCGGCCCGAAGCCTTAGCAACTGACGCTAGAGCCAGAGCGGTATAGGAAC
>JALZHC010000320.1 GCA_030914105.1 Acidobacteriota bacterium | reverse complement strand
GCACCAACTCGCGTGCGCCCCTCGCCGCCAGCCACCTGGCGACGTGAAGACCGAGCGCGCCGAAACCGCCTGTGATCAGGTATGCGCCGTCGGGCGCGACCTTCGCCCGCCCGCCGCCGGACGCGGCGAATCGTGTCAGGCGCGCCACCCAACGTTGGCCGTCGCGGAAAGCGACCTGGTCTTCCCTGTCTCCCCCGACGATCTCCGCCAAAAGCGTCGAGGCTTCGTCGGCGGGCCTCGACGGGTCGAGGTCAAAGCAGCCGCCCGTCAGCCCCTGCTGCTCCAGCAGCAAGCCCTTGCCGAAACCCCACAGAGGAGACTGTGCCAAACCGTCTGCGCTCGCGCCGCCTCGCAGCGTTACCGCGCCGCGCGTCACGAGCCAGAGGCCGGTCAGTTGGCCGGCAGCGGCCTGAATCAGATTAAGCACCGCGCCGCATCCGTCCCTCTGGCAAAGCTCCAATTGCGTGTGCGTGAGTTCATCCGCCACCGGGGCATCGAGCGCCCAGAGAAAAATCGCTCGCTCGACAGCCCCCTCCGTGGAAACCTCACGCAGCAGTCGGCTGAAATCTTCCGCCGAGTCCGGGCGCAGCCGCCATGTGCCGTCGGAGGAAACACCGTATTCAGAGCCTTCGTATGCGAGCGCGCAACTCCGGCCCTGCTCTTCCAACAAAGCCGCGAGAGCTTTCCCGATTCCCCCGCGGTCTGCAAAAATCAGCCACCTTCCGCCTTCGCCTTCGAGGCTCGGCCCTTTTGGAGAGAGCCCTTTCTCCTCCCAGACGACTCGGTAAAGCAGGCCGTCCAGTTCGCGTTCGGGATGATCGAGGTCAGACAGTGCTTGCAGAATTTCGGGGGCCAGGCGCAGAGCTTCGTCGGAAAGCCTGCCGCTCTGTTCGAGACGCCTGAGCAGTTCTTCTTGCGCTCCGCCCCTCATGGAGGCTGACGCTTCCGGCTTGCATTGTTCGATCCGGTAACGCTCTCTCTGAAATGGGTAATTCGGTAATTCCGTGGCCGCGTCCGGCACGCCACGATAAACTGCCTGCCAGTCTATAGCCGCGCCCCCGACGTAGAGAGAGGCGAGACTATCGAGCATGGTGTCCCAATCGTCCTGCCCCGAACGAAGACTGAAGAGCCAACGGTTTGCCGCGCCGCCGAGGCACTCGCGTCCCAACGCCGTCAGCACCGGCTCGGGGCCGACCTCCAGAAACACGTCGGGATTGAGAGCGTCGAGCGCAGCCATGCCGCCGGCAAAATCAACCGGCTCGACAACGTGTCGCACCCAGTATTCGGGTTCCGTCATCTGGTCGCTGACCAGACTGCCGTCGAGGTTCGAGACAATCTTTATGGTGGGGCTCGAGAAGCGCACGCGCCGCACAAGGCTGCGGAATTCGTCGAGCATCGGCTTCATCAAGGGTGAATGAAATGCGTGTGAGACGCGCAAGCCTTTGACCCGCACGCCGCGCTCCGCGAGTTGCTTTCCGATTGCTTCGACCGCCTCTCTGCGGCCTGAGACGACCGTGTGCTTGGGAGAGTTGAAGGCCGCGATTGCTGCCTCTTCACCGCAAGCCCTGACGGCATCGCCGACAGTTTGCCGGCCCGCAAAGACCGCCAGCATGGCCCCCGTGCGCGGCAGTTGTTGCATCAGACGCGCCCGCTCAGCGATGAGACGAGCGCCGTCCTCAAGCGTCATCACGCCGGCCTGGCACGCGGCCACGTACTCTCCGGCGCTGTGCCCCATGACCGCGGACGGTTTCACGCCCCAAGACTTCCACAACTCGGCCAGCGCGTATTCCACGGCGAACAACGCCGGCTGCGTGTAAGCGGTCTGGTCGAGGAGTCCGGCCTCACCCTTGAGGCCGAAGATAACGTCGAGAAGAGAGACGGCGAGGTGCTTTGAAAACAGCCCGTCCATCTTGTCCATGACTGACTTGAACGAAGGCTCCGTGTCGTAGAGTTGCCGGGCCATGCCGACCCGTTGGGAGCCCTGGCCGGTAAACAGAAAAGCGATCTTCGGGGGCCGATTCGCGGCCGCCTTCCCCGTCTGTAAGAGCGGCGCGCTCCCGTTTGAGATGAAGGATGCCAAACGCTCACGGAGCTCGGTCGCGGAGCGGGCCGGCGCGGCCAGACGGAAAGGAAAATGGTTGCGCCCCACGCCCGCGCCGCGGCACAGCGCCGCGAGGTTCGCCTCCCGGTTGTTCGTCAACAACTCTTCGTAACGCGCCGCCAACTCACGGAGCGCCTCTTCGGATTTCGCCGAGAGCGTCAAAAGCTGACGCGACCCGACCGCCCCGGCGTCTGAAGCTACGGGCTGCGGCGGCTCTTCGATAATCGCGTGCGCGTTGGTGCCGCTGAACCCGAACGCGCTCAGCCCGGCCACACGCTTGCGCCCCGTCCTCGGCCAGGGAGTTTGCTCGGCGGCCACCCGCACCGCAATGCTCTCCCAGGGGATGTGTGTGTTCGGTCGGGCGAAGTGCAGGTGTGCCGGAATCGTCTCGTGCCGGAACGAGAGCAGCAGCTTGATGAGACCGGCCACGCCCGACGCCGGTTCGAGATGCCCGATGTTGGTTTTGACCGAGCCGACCAGCAGAGGACGTTCGGCCCTTCTGCCCTCGCCGTACACTCTGGCGAGCGCCTCGATTTCGATTGGGTCGCCGAGCGAAGTGCCGGTTCCGTGTGCCTCGACGTAATCCACCTCGACGGGCGACGCGCCGGCTTGAAGCAGCGCGCGCTCAATCACGCGCTGCTGCGCCGGCCCGCTGGGGACGGTCAGCCCGCCGCTCGGCCCGCCCTGATTGACGGCGCTCCCGCGCACGACGCCGAGAATACGATCGCCGTCGGCCAGGGCGTCGGAAAGGCGCTTCAGCACCACGAGGCCGCACCCTTCTCCGCGCACGTACCCGTCGGCGTCGTCGTCGAACGTTTTCGAGTGACCGCCGGGCGAGAGCATTCTGGCCTGCGAGAAGCTGACCATGACTTCCGGCGAGAGCATCAGGTTGACCCCGCCCGCGAGCGCCAGCTTGCTCTCCTTCGTGCGCAGGCTTTCGCAGGCGAGATGCAGCGCCACGAGCGACGACGAGCAGGCCGTGTCAATCGCCATCGAGGGGCCGGTCAATCCGAAAAAGTAGGAGATGCGCCCGGCACCCATGTTCAGCGCGCTGCCCGTCCCGGCGTAGGCTCCGAAATTATCGGGCGAAGCGCCGAGGCGTATCGCGTGATCGAAACAGGTGATGCCGACGAAGACGCCCACGGGGCTGCGGTACACGCGCTCCGGCGGCAGGCCGGCATTCTCAAAGGCTTCCCACGCCACCTCAAGCAGCAGCCGTTGCTGCGGGTCGAGGCTCGCACATTCGCGCGGCGAGATGCCGAAGAAGTGTGCGTCGAAGTCTTCAACGTCGTCGAGAAAGCCGCCGCACCGTGTAGACATCTTGCCGGGCCGGGCCGGGTCGGCGTCGTAATACTCTTCAACGTCCCAACGCTCAGCCGGGACTTCCGTGATCGCGCTCAGCCCCCGCCCCAACAACTGCCAGAATCGTTCGGGCGTGTCCGAGCCTCCGGGGAAACGGCACGCCATCCCCGTGACGGCGATAGGCTCCGTGCGCTCCCGGCGAAGCTCTTCGATCTCGGCCCGCCTCCGGCGCAGCTCTTCCAACGCCGCGGAAAGCGCCGAGCGAGAGTCTGTGCTGAGTGATGAGGAATTCATAGGTTCTTGCCGGGGCTTGAACAGTTCCGACTGGCCCGCCCCTAACGCCGCGGGGCGTGGTTCGGCGGCACGCCGGTCAAACTTACCTCCCCCTTGCTGTTGCCGATCTCCTGTCTAATCAAACGCGCAATCTCCTCTTCGGACAGCGAGCCGGTTGATGGTTCGCGCGCCGAATCACTTCCTGCTTCCGACGTCTCCGAAATGATCTCCCGTGGCCGGGCCTCGGCTTCGGGGAGATGCAACTCGCCGGACAAGTATTCTGCGAGCGACTCGATGGTGGGGTGTGTGAAAAACAGCGTCGCCGGGAATGTCAGGCCGAGGCGCAGCTCCAATTCTGATTTGAGTTGCAGGGCGATGAACGAGTCGAGGCCCAACTCGAACAGCCCTCGTCGCGGAGAGAGAAGCTCACGCGACTTCAGCTTCAACGCCTTACCGAGCATCTCCGTAAGAAAGGCCGAGAGCGCTTCATGGCGCTCCGCCGCGGGAAGCGCACGCAACGTTTTCAAAAGCTCCGTCTCTTCCATCCGCGCGGCGTTGCGCGTCGCGCGTCGTGCCTGTTCGGAGAGCAGAGGGGAGAGCGCCGCCGCCGCGTCCGCCTGAAACAACTTGCCCCAATCCACGCGCCCGACCGCCACCTGCGTTCTGCCTTGACTCGTCAGGCTTCCGAGCAACTGTAAGCCCGACTGCGGCGCTATCGGGTTGATGCCCAGCCCGGCCAGTCGCGCGTGGGCCTCACGCCCGTACTCGGTCGCGGCGTGCCCGACCTCGCTCCAAGGCCCCCAGTTAACACTCAGGGCGGGCCGCCCAAGCGAGCGTCGGTAATGGGCCAGCGCATCCAGAAAAGCGTTCGCCGCCGCGTAGCTGCCCTGCCCCGGCACGGAGACCAGCGAGGCTATGGACGAGAAAAGCACGAAGAAGTCCAGCGGCGCACTCAGCGTCAACTGGTGCAGGTTCCACGCGCCGTCCACTTTGGCGAGGCCGGCGGCGCGGAATCGCTGCCAGGTCTGTCGGCCCAGCATCGCGTCGTCCAGAACGCCCGCCAGATGCAGCACGCCTTTGAGCGGGGGCAGCGTCGCTTCAATGTCGGAGATCACGCCGGACAACTCATCAACCTTCGAGACATCGGCGCGGAAGACGCGCACGCGGGCACCGCCGCGTGTGAGTTGCTGAAGGAGTGGCGCGGCGTCCGCCCTCGGCTCGCTCCGCGACACGAGCGCCAGATTGCGCGCGCCCGCGTTGACCATCCAACGCGCGACTTCAAGCCCCAGCCCGCCGAGTCCGCCGGTGATGAGATAGGTCGCGGCCTCATCGAGGCGGAAGGCAGGCGCGGCGGCTTCCATTGATTCGTCCGCCTGAAGGCGCGCGACGTAGCGACTGCCTGCACGGAAGGCGACCATGTCTTCGCCGTCGGGCTTGAGCAGCCATTCGAGCAGATGGCGGCTGGCCTCCGGCGCGGGCCCGTCAGCGTCCAGGTCTGCGATTCCACCCCAGAGTTCAGGGTGCTCGACGGCCACGACTCGCGCGAGTCCCCACAGAGTTGCCTGCGACGGGGCAGCAGGCTCCCCGTCGCGCACGGCCACCGCGCCTCTAGTGATGAA
>JALZHC010000319.1 GCA_030914105.1 Acidobacteriota bacterium | reverse complement strand
CGTGTGCGCTCGCGCTGGGTGTGAGCGGCGCGGTCGCGGCGCTCGGCGCGACGCTCTTTCCCGAAAGCGCGCCGGCGGCAGGAGCGGCGCGCGGCGACCTGACGCCGCGGGCGCAGCTACTCTTCAGCCTGCGCCAGTACAAGCTCCATCCTCTGCTCGCCGTCCTGGTCGGGGGTTATCTGATCTACTTCGCGTTCTCGCTCCTGAAGGCGCGGCGCGACGCCTGGGTGAGGCGTTGGGCAGCGGCTGTCTTCTTCCTCGTCCTCGTGCAGCTCGGCGCGGGGCTTCTGAACGCGGCACTGCTCGCGCCGGTCTGGTTGCAGATCGTCCACCTCCTGCTCGCAGACCTCCTCTGGCTCGCACTCGTCCTGCTCTCGGCGTCGAGCCTCGCGCGCGCGGAGACGACCTCGGAAGGTTTCGAGCCGTTGAGCCTCGGCGCGGCAGCGAAAGTCTAAGCAGCGCCACGGGCGGAAGCCACGCGGGTCAGCGGAAGGATGAAGGATGAAGAGGATTGAGTCATTGGCTCATCGGTTCATCGGCTCATTGACTGATTGACCCAATGAATCAATGAACCGATGACTCAATCTCTTAATTCATCCTTCCGCCTTCCGCCTTCATCCTTGCTCTCACGCCCGCGGTTTCGTTTCACCAGCGCACGTCGTAGCGCGCGAGGCCCGCGCGCCAGCAGCCTTCGCCGAGGATGGGGATGCCGCCGTCGAAGGCGAGCGGCGAGTCGTGTGGGCGTCGGACGCGGTAGGTGTGGCCTTTGGGCGAAGCGACGTTGAGGACGACGCGCTCGGCCTCGAAGGCCGAGACGGTGGCCGCGCGCCAGTCAGCGCGGCAGCGCAGGATGAGACGCGCGCCGACGGGCAGCGAGCCGAGCGTCGCCGTCGCGGGACTGAGGGCTTCCACTTCAGCCTCTAAATCCACTTCGATCTCTAAATCCACTTCGATCTTTAAGGTTGAGAGGCCGCCGGTTTCCGTCTCTAAAGTTGAGAGGCCGCCGGTCGCGGCTTCTTGCGCCTGCGCACCGGGCGGCCTCTCGGAGGTCTCGGCCCACGTTCAACCCTCAGACTTCGAGCGGCGAGTCCTCGAACGGCAGGTCTTGCTGCGTCGGCTTCGTGCGGCAGACGGCGTAGCAGCGCAGCGCGAGCGACATGATGACGAGCGAGACGGCGATCCAGAAGACGGCCCAGAAGGTCGGAGCCGAGAGCGGCCAGATGGGAAATATATTCGCCATGTTGCGCGCGTCGGTCGGCGCGTCCGTGTTGACGGAGATGAAGAAGAGGTTGCTCAGGTCGTAGAGCGCGCCGATGACGCACTGCACGGCGAGGAAGCTGACGAGGAAGTTCGCCGCGGGTCGGCTCGCGTAACGCGCCGCGGCGAGCAGCCCCGCCGTGATGATCGCGCCGGAGACGACCGTGAACGGGCTGAAGGAGAAGCTCGTGAGCGGCACCAGAAAGCCGAAGACCGCCGTCAGGCCCGCAATGATGACGGCAGAGCCGGCGAGCACCACCGTCGCCTTCACTCGTCGGCGCACGAGCCAGAGCAGGAGCGCGCCGAAGCCGATGGCCGTCAGGTAGCCTGCGGAAGAGATGAGCATCTGCGAGAAGTAGCTGCCCTGCGGCGAGAGCGTCTCGGTCAGCCCGCTCGTGTCGAAGGCGACGCTCAGGCTCCGGACGGAGTTGCCTGTGAGCAGGGCGGCGAGCGCGTGTCCGCCTTCGTGTATGAAGGTGACGAAGAGCTTGAACGGGTAGGCCAGAACCCAAGCGTAGGGGACGAACCAGAGGGCGAGGCTGAGCGCGGCGGCCAGAAGGAGCGCGCTGGCCTGCGGGCGGGCGTCTTGTGCGAGCTTGTATCTCATCGGTAGTTCTCCGTGCCGGTCGTGTGCTTCCCTGTCGTCAACTGATACGTCATTCTACTCCGAGGCGTTCGCGGAAAGGAAGGGCGTGGGGAAGTCAAAAGTAAAAAGGCAGGCCGCCTTTACGGCTCCGGCCTCTTCCAATCGCCGGACTTGCCGCCGGTCTTCTCTTCGAGTTGAACGTCGGTGATGCGTATGCCTTTTTCGACCGCCTTGCACATGTCGTAGACGGTGAGCGCGGCGATTGCGGCGGCGGTGAGCGCCTCCATCTCGACGCCGGTCTGCGCGCGCGTGGCGGCCTCGGCCTCGATGCGGACGCCGTAGTCCGTCAGCTCGGCGCGCACTTCGACGTGCGTGAGCGGCAGCGGGTGGCAGAGCGGGATGAGTTCGGCGGTGCGCTTGGCGGCCAAGATGCCGGCGATGCGCGCCGTCTCCAGCGGGTCGCCCTTCGGCGTGCGGCCCGCGCGCACGGCCTCGACCGTCTCCGGCGACATCAAGACGCGCGCACTCGCCAAAGCGCGGCGCACGCTCGCCTCCTTCGCGCTCGTGTCCACCATCGCGACGCGGCCCTGCTCGTCAAGGTGTGAAAGCTCGCTCATAGGTGAAGATAATTTAAACGCAAAGCCGCGCGGCGTCATCCTTCGCGCCCTTCGCGCCATCTCCAGCGCCTTTGCGGTTAAGTCTTCATGCCTCTTGAAAACTCTCTCTTACTTCAGCTTGCGGTCAAAAAAATCGGACGCGGCGTGGTAGGCCGCGAGCCAGTGGCGGTGCAGGAGAAAGTCGTGCACTTCGTCGGGGAAGACGAGCTGCTCGAACTCGACGTTCTGCTCGCGCAAGCGGCGCGCGAGATCGACCATCTGGCTGAAGGAGACGTTGCGGTCGTCGTCGCCCTGAATCAGGAGGACGGGCGAGCGCCACTTCTGGACGGAGGCGACGGGCGATGATTCGAGCGCGACCTTCTGCGCATCGCGGCTGTTGTAGTCAATCCAGGAAGCGCCGGAGATGCGCTGCGACCAGTCGTGGACGCCGTGCAGGTCAACGCCGGCGGCGAAGAGGTCGGAGTCGCGCGCGAGTCCCAGAGCCGTCAGGTAGCCGCCGTATGAGCCGCCCCAGAGTCCGATGTGTTTCGAGTCAACGTCGTCGCGGCTTCTGAGATACTTCGCGGCGGCGACGATGTCCTGGTACTCGCTCGCGCCGCGCGCGCCGCGCTTCGGGGCCATGCGGAAGGCTCGACCGTAGCCGATGCCGCTGCGGTAGTTCACCGAAAGCACCGTGTAGCCGCGGCTGGCGAGGTACTGATTCATGGCGTAGCTGTTGTGATAGTAGTAGCCGTAGTGCCAGCCGAGAAGCATCTGCCGGATCGGGCCGCCGTGCATGAAGACGATGGCGGGCCTCTTCACTCCCGCGCGCGCGTTCGCAGGCAGGAAGAGCTGGCCGTGAATCTCCTCGCCGTCCGCCGCTTTGAAGATGACTTGCTGCGGCGCGACGAGTTGCGCGGAAGGAAAGTCGCGCGGGAGCGCCTGCGCGGCGAGCATGCGCGCGGGGCCGCCTTCGAGCGGCATGACGTAAGGCATCGCGGGCGTGCGCGCGTCTGAGCCGAGGTAGACGAGGTGTTGGCCGTCGCCCGTGACCGTGGGCCTCCACTCGATCTTCTCGCCCGCGGTCAGGGCGCGCGGACTCCCGCCCGACGCCGAGACCAACCAGAGGTGGCGGCGGTCTATGTCGCCGCAGTTTGAAGAGAAGACGATTGTGCGGCGGTCGGGCGTGTAGGTGATCTGCTCGACCTCGCAGGGGCCGGGCGTCAGAAGCTCTGCCGCGCCGCCCGCCGAAGGAAGCGTGTAGAGGTGCATCCAGCCGTCCTGCTCCGAGGCGAAGACGAGCCGCCCGCCCGCGGCCCACTGCAAAAGCTCTTCGCCCGCGGGCGGCACGGAGTCGTTTAGCCCTTTGCCGCTATGCCAGACCTCGCGCGCCTTGCCGGATTGCACGTCGGCGACCAAGACGGCCCAGGGGTCTGGCGTGTCGTCGAGAAATATCTGTTGTTGATTGCCGAGCGCGGGGCGGCGGACGAAGGCGAGCGACTTGCCGTCGGGCGAGAAGCGCGGGTTCGAGTCGCGGTCAACCGAGGGCGCGATGAAAGTGATCGACCGGGCGGCGAGATCGTAGACGGCGATGAAGCTGTGGTCGCCGCGTGAGCTGACGAAGGCGAGCGACTTGCCGTCGGGCGACCAGTGCGGGGAGTTGCTTGAGCCGCGCGCGTTAAAGAGCTGGCGTGCTTCGCCGCGAGGCTCGGCGAGCGAGGCCGTCCAGAGCTGTTCGCCCTTCGAGAAGACGACCTGCGGCCCCGCGGGCGAGGGCGCAGGCGCGTTGCCTTCGCCGAGCACGCGCGTCTGTCCCGTCGTCCAGTTGACGGCCAACACAAGCTGCTTCGCGCCCGCAGTATCGCTCGTCGGGTTCGGCGACTCGCCCGCGCGATTCTTCTCGCCGCCGCGGACGTAGACGACCCACTCGCCGTCGGCGCTGAAACTGAGGCCGCCGAGCTCCTGCCCGTCATCTTTGTCATAACGAGTCAACTGCCGCGCCTGAAACTGCGGCCCCTCGGCAACCCAGACGTTGCGTCGGCCCTCGGCGTCGAAGACCCACGCGACACGCGAGCCGCGGCGCGCGGCGACAAGCTCGGAAGGGAAGGGCGAGCTTAAGACCTGTTCGAGCGTGAAGCCCCCGCCCGCCTGCGCGTCGGCTACGGGGCAGAGCAGGAAGAAGAGGGCGCAGAGCGTGACGAGCGGTCGCGTGGTTTTCATCTTAAGTCTTTCGGCTTCGAGTAGTCGGAGAGCGCTCGGACGAGCGGCGGCATTGTAGTTGAGTCGGACGGGTTAAGCCAGAGGCGTGTGCGCGTCCGACGGCTGAGGACGTTTCTGCTGTCATCCCGGCAGACGCACGAAGCGCGCGACGCTGCCGGCTTCCAAAAGCTTCACGCCCGCGGGCACGATCAGAAGCGCAGAGGCGCGCGCGAAGGCGACGAAGTCGGACGAGCCGCCCCACTTCAGAGGCTCCGCGAGAAGTCGTCCGGCTTCGTCCGTCGAGAGCGCGGCGGGCAGGTAGCTCGTCCGCTCCGCAGCGCCTTTAGACGGGCGCGAGAGAATCGCCCTCTCTTCTTCGAGCGCGGGCGCGAGCGCGCCCTGCATCGCTCTAATCGCTGTGCGCGCGAAGAGGTTGAAGGTGACGCTGACGGAGACGGGGTTGCCGGGCAGTCCGAAGACGAGTGTGCGGCGCTCGCCCGGCAGACGCGCGAAGACGGTCGGCTTGCCGGGCCGCAACGCGACGCGCTCGAAAAATATTTCCGCGCCGAGCGCGCCGAGCGCCGCCTTCGTGAAGTCGTAGCGCCCCACCGAGACGCCGCCCGAAAGCACGAGCACGTCCGCGCGCGCGGCGGCCTCT
>JALZHC010000318.1 GCA_030914105.1 Acidobacteriota bacterium | reverse complement strand
CGTGTGTTGGTAGCACGGGTACTCGCCGTTGGTCGTCATGCAGTTGTTCAGGTCGTTCGTCCAGAAGCCGAGGCCGCCCGGATCGGGTTCGCGCTGCAAGTAGAGGCGGTAGCAGAGGCGCACGAACTGCTCGTTGTTGTACTCGGGCGGCGGCGCGGGGTTGACGAGCGGCGGCTCGCCGGGCCGCTGGAACTGGTTCATGATGCCGCGGAACTCCGTTGACTCCCAGAAGGCGCGCGACACGTCGGCGCGCTTGCGCGCGCGACACTGCTCCTCGGTCTCGCCGGGGTGGAAGTTCGGATCGGTGCACTGCTCGATCTGGCTCGCCCAGAAGTTCAACCCGCCCACGTCCGGCTCGCGCAGCAGGAACTCGACGTAGTGCTGGCGGACGAAGAAGATCGAGTTGTCCACGGGGTTGCCGCCGCCGCAGTTCGGGAACTTGAACGAGCCGATGCGCGTGCTCCAGTTGAACGTGCCGCTCGATTGCAGGTACTCCTGCGTGTACCAGAACGTACAGTCGTCGCGCGGGTCAATCGTCATGGCGCTGTAGTCGCCCCAGCGGCTGAGCGTTGCCGTCTGCGAGCCCGTGCCGGCGATGATGCTTGACTCCGGGCCGAGGGTCCCGGCGGCGTCGCCCGGCGCGCGCGTCGCGAAGCGTATGGACGGCTGAAGGCTCGTGCCCGAGACGCTATAGCCGACGGCGATGTTGCCCACCTTGTCCATCGCAATCGAACCCATCCAGCGACTGTTAGAGTCTATCGCGTAGGTTCCCTGCTGGAAGATGCTCGGCGTCCCCGAAGTGATGCGCAGCTCGTACCACCTGACGCCCGACTTGGCGGTGGTGCCGGGGTTGACCGAGTGGTTGACGACCATCGCCTCGTGCCCGTCGGCGAAGTGGCGGTAGGCCAAGCGGTACATCAGGCGGTCGGCCAAAGAGTCGAGCTGCTGCGTGGTGCCCGACTGCGGGATGCACGTGCCGCCGGCGCACGCCTCGCTGAAGGCCGCGACCGAAAGAGTTGTCGGCCCGCTCAGCGTCGAGTTGGCGGAGGTCGTGAAGTCCACGTGCATCTTCCAGACGTTGAGCGTGTTCGACCCGAAGTTGACGAAGTATTCGGGCGCGCCCGCGGGCGGCGCGATTGTGCCGTCGAGGTCTGCGGGCAGGACACCGCCGAAGCTGGAACTTAACTGGAAGCACTGCTCGGTGGCCGCCGTGCCGGCGACCATCTTCGAACGGTCGTAGGCACACAGTCGCGCACCGACGAAGGTGTTACCGGAAAACATGTTGTAGGTCGCGTAGTAGCCGTCGGCCCAGACGCCGAACTTCGGGTAGTCGTTAAAGTTCGGCTCCTTGAAGGCGTAGACGTTGTACGCGCCCGTCGCGTCCGAAGTCTTCGAGACGGCGATGCACTGGTAGAAGCCGCTGGTCGTGCCGTTGGTGACGGAGAACTGCGTCAGCACCCAGCGGTTGTTCGCCTTGTCGTACTGGACGATTGGGTCGCCGTCGTTGTTAACGGCGCACGGGTGCGTCGAGCCGAGCGCGGTGAACAACTGGTTGCCGTTGGTGGGCCCGGCGACGCGCGCGCCCGTGGTCTTGTCGTAGACGGCGAAAGCCTCGTTGACCCACTGGACGTACTGCGTCGCGCCGACGTTGCCGTTCGTGTCAGGCGGCGCGGAGTTCGGCGTGTAGCCGCCGCCGTTGCCGAGGCCGTCGAAGTTAAGGAGGGCCGAGGTGACGGGCGTCGGAGTTGGAGTGGGCGACGGGTTGGGGGTCGGAGTAGGCGTCGGGGTCGGCGTGCTCGTCGTGGCGTTCAGCGTGAAGTCGTCCACCACGAAGGAGGTTTGCAGCGACGAGTCCTCGGTGCCGGTCAGAAACACTTTGACGGTCTGACCCTGGAAGGAAGAGATGTCGAAGGAGACCTGCTGGTAGCCGACGTTGTGGTTGAGGTTGGAGTAGGTCGCCAGCGTCGAGAGCACCGTGTTCGAGGTGTTGCGTATCTGAACCTGAAGCCTGTCGAAGGCGGTCGTCGTCGTGGTCTCCGCCGTGTCTATGTGCAGCCAGAAGCTGAGCGAGGCGGTCGCGCCGGAAGGGATCGAGACCTGCTGTGAGAGCGTGTCGGTGTGGGTCGTGCCGTAGCCGTCGAGCCAGGCCTTCCACGCGCCAGAATGCGCCGGCTCGCCGGTCGAGCTGTCGATGACGCCGGCTGTGGGCACCCACGGGGCGGGATTGGCCGACCCGTTCTCGAAGCCGGGGTTGCCGAGCAACTGGGTCGTGCCGTTGGGCGAAGGGGCGTCCTGCGCCGACGGCGACGACGACGGAGCCATGAGGGGCGTGGCCGAAGAGTCGGACGTCGTGGTCTGGACGACCGGGTCTACTGTGTAGCCGAGCCGGGTCAGGCCGTCCGGGTTAAAGTGGGGCCGGTAGTCTTTGTCGTGCGCGAGATGTTTGCCCTTATCCTTTCCTCTGGGCATGTTCCTGACCGGGTCGGAGACGGCGTGCTCGCCGGTCTGAACTTCCGGCATGTACTGCACAGGCTCCTGACCGCTCTGGGCAGGGGCGTTCGTCCGCGGAGATTTTTTGCCGCTCACGAGTGTGGGCAGGAGCGCCGTCGCAAACACTGCCGTGATCGCAATCAAGGTGAAGACCTTCTTCATTTTCCCTCCAATTGGTTAGGCTGCTGGCGGAGAAGGAGAGCCGTTGCGGGCCTCCTTCCGGCATGAGGTTTACCGGGGCGGGTCATGAAATCGGTGTCGTAAAAATTATAACGAAGAAACTGTGGGCACAGGCTCATCCGACCTGTCCCAGGTATTATCTGCGCGCGCCTCGTCAAGGGGGGCGGAATCCCGGCCAGGATTAACGATCAGGTTTCGGGCAACCAACGTCTGACTTATGAAGCGGGGGAACATTACACCGAGCGGCTGGCTAAAGCAACCTCCGGCCTTGGGATTATGTCCTTCGGTTGTTATGTAGACAGCGGCGGGACTCTGCTAACCTTCGTGCACTCCTTACGCCGGCTTATCTTGCAGCAGACGCATGAAGCCAGAGTTAAGCGGCTGCCGCCGGCACTCAACTACCGGCCAACCCGACTGCGCAGCCCGCCCCGCGGTTATCAATCGTAGGGCTGATCGCACTTCAAAATAATCCTTTGCAACGTAATGAATATCATTGACAATTGCAGGCCGCGGATGTAGCCTGCCCTACACTTACTGGAAGCTAAGTTAACAAGAGTTTTGCTCCTGTTAATCTCACTTCATTTACAACTAGCTGCAACTGACCTTGCTTTCTTCAAAAGGTTATATATTTAAGGTCAGGTCATCCCAACGTGCCGGACAAGCCAGCGATGGCTACTGCTCACGATGCAAATAAATTCGGAGTTCGAGCAAGGCGGTGAATTAGAGCCGAGTCGCGGCGTTTCCTGAAAGACCGCACTTCGGATTCAAGCACTGACCAGCCCTCACCGCGACGACGAAAGGCGTGAAGGGGCCGCAGGTTGGTCACTGATTTGGGGGAGAGCGATGAGCGACGAAGTCGTGATCGTTGACTATGACTCGCTTACCTCGGCGGGCCTGAGCATTAATCTCACTTGGGAGAATCTGGTCAATAACGGAAGCGGGATCAGGTCGATTGACCGGTACGACCCGGCTGAAGAGACCCTTCTCGGGGTGTCGGAAATCTCTTACAGCGGCCAGATTCCAATCTCTTTCGAGGAGTTGGCCGGCTCCCCGGAGGTGTTCAATAAGTGGGCTGAGCCGAGCTACCACGCCATCAAAGCACTCACGCGTAGGATTTTTGAGAGGATCGACTTTAACGTCTCTCAGCACGACCCACAGAGAATCGCCTTCCTCGGCGCCACCGTCCTCACATCTCAACTCTCCAGAGACACCCTCTCGCGGACGCGTAAGTCCGACTCCAAGTTCATCCTGAACCAGTGCCAGAATGTTCCGCTGGCGGTCGCGGCCAGCGAGTTCGGCATTCAAGGGCCTTCCTTCAGCATCAGCAGCGCGTGCTCTTCGAGCGGCCACGCAATCCTCCTTAGCTCTCTGTTCGTCAAGGCGGGTTTAGTCGATAGCGCGCTCGTCGTCGGGCACGAGTTTCCGCTCTTGCCGTCCTCGGTCGGCGCGCTCGACTGGATTAACGCACTGTACCGGCGGGATGAGCCGGAGGATCGCGGCTACGCCAACCCTTGGTCGGCGAGCAGACCCTTCTCGCGCGACCGCAGGGGTTTCGTGTTGTCGGAAGGGGCCGGAGCCGTCTTCATCGCTCACAAAGATTACGCTCGAAAGATGGGCTGGCCCGTCAGAGGCGTCATCAGGGGCGGGTACGCCAACTCCGACGGCGACCACCTGACACGGGCCTCGATGCAGAACATTACCCGCTGCATGAGCATGGCCCTCGACTCCGCAGGTTGCAACCGGGAGGAGGTTGACTGCATTAACGCTCACGCCACCTCGACGCCGATAGGCGACGCGGCGGAACTGAAGGCGCTGCACAGTCTGTTAGGTGATAGGCTGGCGAAGACGCCTGTGGTCGCTAACAAGTCGCAGGTAGGTCATGCGCTTGGTGCCTCGTCTATCGTGGCCCTCACGCTGGCGTTGGAGGGGATGCGGCGCGGCGTCGTCCTGCCGACGTTGAATCATGTCCCAGACCCCTCACTGCCCGACGCCTTCATCCCCGCAGAGTCTATGGAGTACAGCCACGGCTTGACGCTCTTGAACTCTTTCGGCTTCGGCGGGACGAACGTCTCCCTTGTTGTAGGGCGTGGGCCGGAATAGACGAAGACCCAGTGCCAGGCGGCAGCGCGCTGGCCGAAGAATAAACCGCTACCGTTCGACGGATGTGTGCCGGAAAGGAGATTACACAGTGCCTACCGAACAAACCACCGACCAGACAGTGATGGACATTCTATGGCAGTCGCTCGCGGGCGGCCGTTACAACGTCGAAGAGTTGAAGGGCAGAGTGCAGCCCGACTCTCGCTTCGACGAATTAGGCATCGACAGCCTGGACATGGTCGACTTTTTCCTTCGCCTCCAAGACCGCTTCAACGTCAGGATGCGCGAGCAGGATTACACAGACCTGGTTTCCATCGGGGCAGTCCAAACCTACATTGACGAAAAACGCGACCTACAAAAGTAGAGTTGCAGCAGCCGCCGGGCGGGAGGAGGCAGAGATGGGCTTCACCGACTTTTTACAAGTGCCGGAGTTGGCCGAGCGTTACCAGAAGGTCCGAAAGTTCTTCTTCCTCAAGGAATCAACTTATGACATCACGAGCATCTGCCAATTGAGGTGCGAGGGCTGTTAT
>JALZHC010000896.1 GCA_030914105.1 Acidobacteriota bacterium | reverse complement strand
CCTCAAGCTCGTCGATCCAGCCGCGCGGGTCTATGGTCGCGCGGGCGGAGGCAGCGTCCAGATTAAGCAGCGGGCGCGTAAAGAGCGCGCCGGCCTCGACGAGCCGACGCCAGCGCTCGACGTTGTACTCGGCAATCTCGTCCATGAGTGCAACCCCTTTCGGGCGTGCCGCGCGCGGCCCCTGGTGCCCACCCTTGCGCGGCGGCTTTAGTTCACGTCCCTTGCGCGGCGGCTTTTAGTGTTCGGGCTTCGTGCCGTTGCGCTGGAAGGCGCGGAAGGGTTCGGGGATGAAGTTGGTCATGCGGAACTGCGCCGTATGGCCGTCGGCGAAGGTCTGGTAGAGGTTGAATTCGGGGAGCTGGAGGCAGGTGAGCGGCGAGGCGCGGTCGTAGCCGGTGTCGATGCCGATGGCGCTGTGCGAGACGTAGATGCCGTGGCGGCCCAGGCGACCGAGCAGGGGCAGCAGGGGCGTCGGCGTGTGGCCGAAGACGCAGGGCTTGCCGTGGTAGTGTTTGTAAAAATCGGGGTCGCGCGACCAGAGGAGGTGGCGCGCGTCCGTTTCGCAGGGGTGCTTCTCGCCGTCGAGTCCGGCGTGGACGTAGAAGGCGTGCTCGTCCTCGTAAAAGAGCGGGAGCGCGCGGAAGAATTCGAGGTGCTCCGAGGGGAGCGAGTCGAGCAGACGCCTTTGCGCCTCCTCCCACCAGGAGCGCAGCTCTTCGGTGAGGGACCCGCCGGTGTACTGTTTGAAGGTCTTGCCGCCGCCGACCGCCGGATGAAGCCAGAGCCAGGCACCCTCGTCGAGAAAGTCGAGAAGCATCTGCTCGTGGTTGCCGCGCAGCACGACGACCTGGCCGTTTGAAGGGTCGCCGATGAGTTCGAGCACGTCCGAGACCGTGCCAGGGATGTCCTCGCCGCGGTCTATGAGGTCGCCGAGCAGGACGAGCGCGTCCCGCGCCGCGTCGCGCGGGAGCAGCGAGAGAAGGTGCCGGAGCTGCGCGCGGCGTCCGTGAACGTCGCCGATGACGAAGGTGCTCACTCGCATCCTCCGCGGGAGGAAGAAAAAAGGGGAAGGGGGAAAGGTGAAAGGTTAAAGGGAAGCTGACGGCGAATCGCCTCTCAAGGTTTCGCAGACCCCGCAGAACGCTCGACCGCTTTTCCCCTTCTCCTTTTCCCTTCCCCTTAACCCTCGGCTTACTGCTGTCGGGCTTCTCTGGCGCGCTCCTGCGAGGTCTCGATGCGGCGCATCAGCTCCTCGAAGCGCGCGTCTTCGCGCAAAGTCTCCCAGTTCGGGTCTGACTCGAACCAGGGCCGGTTCTCGTTCCCCAAAGTGATCGCACGGTCTAACCACTTGAAGGCTTCGTCGCGCTCGCCGAGCAGGGCGAAGGCCGTGGCGAGCCAGTAGGCCACGTCGTGATTGGCGTGGCCGCAGGCGAGCGCGCCGTCGTTCAGCTCGGCCAGGGCCGGCGCGCGCTCGCCCTTCGCGGCGAGGAACTGCGCGAGCAGCGGGCGGACGCCGTGCATCTGCGGATGCTCACGCAAAACTTCGCCGATGATCTGCGCCGCCTCTTCACCCGCGCCGCGACAGGCGCGAAGGACGGCGCGCATGACTTGGACGAGCGGGTGGCTCGGCCCCATCTGCGCGCCGAGTTCAAGCTCGGCGTCGGCGTCGTCGAGGCGGCGCTGGTACATGAAGACCTGCGCGCGGCTGTAGCTGACGACGACGCGCTCGGCCGGGTTGATCTTAATCATCCGGTTGAAGGCTTCGAGCGCATCGTCATAGCGACCGTCGAGGCACGCGAGCGTGGCCGAGACGAACTGCACGCCCACGTCGTTCGGCGACTCGCGCCGGAGCCGCTCGACTTCCTCACGCGCCTTCTGCTTCTCGCCGCGCGCAAGCTCTATGAAGAAGGTGTGCAGGCGCGCTTCAAGCAGGTTCGGCTTAATCGCCAGCGCGCGTGTGAAGGCTTCGGCGGCCCGGTCGTAATCTTCCAGCCCGCCGTAGCACTTGATGACGCGGTTGGCGTAAGCGCCGCCCAGGGCGCACCAGGCGAGCGCGAAGTTCGGGTCGAGTTCGACCGCGCGCCGGAAGTGTGCAACCGACTCGTCGGAGTCTGCGAGCGCGAGCGTGTGGTAGATGAAGCGCCCCGACGCGTCGCGCCCGTGCAGGTACTCTTCGTAAGCCTCCGGGTTGCGGGTCGAGCTTCCGCCTTCGGGAGCTTCCGTCAGACTCTTCTCGCGC
>JALZHC010000033.1 GCA_030914105.1 Acidobacteriota bacterium | reverse complement strand
CCCCAGCCCCAGGGCAGCAGCAGCCCGAAGTAGACCACGGCGCTCGCGCCCAAGACCTGGCCGATCAACTTCTGATAGGGCTTGATGTGCAGGAAGTCGTCAACCAGCCCGACGAGGAAGAGCGCCGTGCTCGCGCCGAGCACGACCCAGCCCTGACGCGTGTGCGGGATGAAGAGCAGGTACGTGACGGCGACCGCGGCGTAGACGGCGACGCCGCCGAGCATCGCCGTCGGCTTCCGGTGCCAGCGGTCGGCCTTCGGCTTGGCGACCACGCCGCAGCGCCGCGCCAGCGCACGCACCAGCGGCGTCAGCGCCAGCGTGAGCGCCAGCGACACGGCGGCGGGCACAAGATAGCTGCTGCTGAAGGGCATGGCTCGGTTCCGAAAGGCTTCCTTGTGTGAGTTAGAAGCTAAAAGATGTCGGGGGATAAATCAAGTGCGAAGTGGCTGCACGCGCTGAGGGCGCGCTCTTTCATCCTGAGTGTTCGGAGGCGTTCACTCCTCGCCGTCGAGGTCTTTGAATTCGGGGATGCTGTCGCGCAAGTCTTTGAAGCGCAGACCGACGGAGCGCAGGGCCTTCTCGCCGGAATCGAATTTCCCAGGCGTCCTCAACACCCTCGCCCACTCGAAGCGCGCCTCCGCCTTGTTCCACCTGTAAAGCTTTATCTCGTACTGATGCGGGGAGACATGGCTCTCGTAATCAAAGTCCCAGATGAAATTCCACACCGCGAGGCCGAGTCCGAGGCCGTGTCCGAGGTCGCCGATGTAGAACCCGCCCTCCTCCGACGTGTTGAAGGTATCCGTCCTCGTCAGCTCCTCCAGCTTGCCGCCCACGGGCGTGAAAGCGGCCAGCTCGTAACTCGAATCCGAGCCGCCCGGCGAGACGCCGATGCCGACGACCAGAGGGCCGGGCAGACCTTTGACGCGCATCACCTTGAACCTAAGCGTAGGTTTCAACGCGTCGTGCGCCATCGTCTGCGAAAGCAACTGCTTGCCGGAGTCCGCATTCTCGAAAACGAGATGCGCGTCCTCCTCGGTCTCGAAGGCTGTCACCCTCACTCTTCCGACGCCGGGCATCAACAAAGTCTCGCGCTGGCTGATGCGGGGCGTCGGCGTGGCGTGCGCTTCAACCTGAGTCGCCGTCGGCGTCGAAGGAGCGGGCAAGAGCTTTCCGGCCTCGCCCGCGGGCTGAGCCGTGGCCGCGGTCGCTCCCGGTTTTTGAGTCGGAGCGCGTGCCGGCTCGACGCGCGGGGCGGGCAGAGAGATGCCGGTTGCGAACGCGGCGAGCGCGAAGGCGAGTCTGAGGGCGTAGCGTCTCATCGGGCGTCACCTCTCTTTGGAGTGTTCCGCCCAACCAATACAACAGAGCGCGCGGCGCGGACACGGAGTGAGCCTCAAGCGCGTCTGTGGATAGCCACAACGCCGGCCGCCTAAGTTCTGCCGTTCGACTGCCGACCGCTGTAGTATTCGATGACCGATTGCAGGATGCCGTCGAGCGGCATGGTGGGCCGGAAGCCCGTCAGCGCGGAGACCTTGGAGATGTCGGGGACGCGGCGCGGCATGTCCTCGAAGCCCTCTTCGTAGGCTTCGTCGTAGGGGACGGTGACGATCTCGGAGTCCGAAGCCGTCAGCTCCTTCACGCGCTCGGCCAGCTCCATGATCGAGACCTCCTCGTTCGAGCCGACGTTGAAGACCTGCCCCGTCGCCTCTTCCTTCTCCATCAAAGAGACGAGCGCGCCCACCACGTCGCCGACGTATCCGAAGCAGCGCGTCTGCTCGCCCGTGCCGTAGACGGTGATCGGTCTTCCGGCGAGCGCCTGGCGGACGAAGGTCGGGATGACCATGCCGTACTGACCTGTCTGGCGCGGGCCGACGGTGTTGAAGAGGCGGACGATGACGGTCGGCAGCTTCTTCTCTCTCCAGTAGGCGAGCGCGAGGAACTCGTCGATGGCCTTCGAGCAGGCGTAAGACCAGCGCCCCTTCGTCGTCGCGCCCATGACGAGGTTGCCGTCTTCCTGGAAAGGCACATCGTTTGACAGGCCGTAAACTTCGGAGGTCGAAGCCACGAGCACGCGCTTCTTCTTCTTGTTGGCCTGCGCGAGCACGACCTCCGTGCCGCGCACGTTCGTCTCGATGGTTCTGACGGGCGACTCGACGATGAGCTTGACGCCGACCGCCGCGGCGAGGTGAAAGACCGCGTCGCACTGGTCGATGAGTTCGGCGACGAGCGGCTGGTTGTGCACCGTGTCGATGGTGTAATGGAAGCGCGGGTGCTGTCTGAGGTGCGCGATGTTTTCAATCGAGCCGGTCGAGAGGTCGTCAACGATGAAGACCTCGTCGCCGCGCGCGATGTAAGCGTCGGAGAGGTGCGAGCCGATGAAGCCCGCGCCGCCCGTGATTAAGACTCGCAAAAGTTTTCCAGTCCCCCTTCAGATGCGCCGCGGCGCTTGATTGTCGGCCCCGCGCGCTTCGGCCGTGGCGGCGCGCGAAGGCGTCTCGGCGTTGCGCGCGGCGCGTTCGCCGTCTGCGGCCCCCGCGCCCGACGCGGCAGGGCCGTTCAAGTCTTCGTAAAGGTAGAGCACGTCGGCCACCAAACGCTCGACTGAGTAGAAGCGCTCGACGAACTCGCGCCCGCGCTCGCCGAGGGCCGCGCGCAAAGGTTCGTCGGCGACGAGGTGCGCGAGCGCGTCGGCCATGGCTTCGGCGTCGCCGGGCCTGACCTGAATGCCGCGCTCGCAGACCTGCCAGGGATGCGGTCGCCGCAGCTCCGACTCCTCGACGCCTCCGAGCAGGTCGACGACGCCGCCCACGGCGGTCGCCACGACGGCGCGCGCGTTCGCCATCGCCTCGATGAGCGTCAGCGGCGTGCCTTCATTCAGAGACGTGAGCGCGACCACGTCGAGCGCCGGGTAGAAGTCTTCCGGGTCGTCGCGCACGCCCACGAATTCTACATCACCGCTGAGGCCGAGCGCATAAGCCTGCGCCTCAAGCTCGACGCGCAGGTGTCCGTCGCCGATGACGAAGAACCTCACGCGACCGCGCGGCGAGCCGACGAGAGCGCGACCCTCACTGTCGCCCGCGCCCCCCTCCCCGCCGCGCGCGTACCTCTCTTTGAAGAGCGCGGCGGCTTCGAGGAAGAGGCTGTGGTTTTTGACTTCGGTCAAACGCCCGACGATGCCGACCAGACAGTCGTCCTCGCGCGCGTCCCACTCGCGCCTGAGACGCTCGCGACGCGCCGACCAGTCGAGGAAGGGCGTGATGTCTAATCCGAGCGGGACGACGGCGAACTGCCCTGCGCGGCCCACGCGGAAGCGCTCGTGAATCTCGCGGAACTGCTGCGGGCTGACGACGACGATGCGGTCTGTGGCGAGGCGTGCCAGCGCGCGCTCGACCGAGAGGAAGAGGCGCGTCTTCCAGCGACCGTAGTAGCTGTGAAAAATGTGGCCGTGGTAAGTGTGCACCATGCGGCAGCGGCGCGGGCGGCCCCACAGAGCGGAAGGCGTGAGCCAGCGGTAAAGAAGACCGGCCACGCGCCCCACGGTGCCCGCCTTCGCCGTGTGCGTGTGGACGATGTCGGGCCGCTCGCGCCGCAGCAAACGGTAGAGCTTCCACACCGTCACCAAGTCCTTCGGCGAGACCTCGCGGCTCATCTCCGGGATGACGCGAGGGCGCACGCCCAGAGATTCGGCAAAGTAGCCCATGTCGTCCTCGCCCTTCGCCACCACGCCCGCGACCAGCAGAGACTCCACGCCGCGCTGCCGCAGGCCCGCTTCGAGCCAGGCCACATGCTTGGCCGGGCCGCCGACGTTCAGGCGCGCGATGATGCGAAGAACTTTCATAAAGTCCAGAGTCCGGAGTCTGGAATCTGGAGTCAGAAAGCTTTGACTTCAGACTCCAGACTCCGGACTCCAGACTTTCACTCTTCCATCCTGAAGGGCGTCGCGGGGTCGTCCTCGTGGCGGATTTCGTCAACGGCCTCGCGTCGGCCCGCGCCCGCGTAGAGGCGGTTCGGGAGGTTGATGACGAAGCCCGGCACGTCGCCGACGTTGCGGTAGGCGTGGACGACGCCCGCGGGAATGATGATCGAGAGTGGGTTCGCCTCGCCCGCGACGAGCGTCAACACGTTGCCGTAGGTGGCCGAGCCGGGGCGGTTGTCCCAGAGTCGTAGCTCGAAGCTCGAAGGGCCGACGAAGCAGAAGTAGTCGGCCTGCTCTCTGTGCTCGTGCGGGCCGCGACGGACGCCCGGCAGCGTCGTCGAGACGTAGGCCATCGCGGGCCGGAACTCGCCCTTGACCTCGTCGTCGCGGAACAGCTCCGAGAGCCAGCCGCGCCCGTCGGCGAACCTGCGCAGCGCGCGCACGACGACGCCCTCGACCTCGCCGCTCCTGAACTCGACGCGCGAAGGGTCTGCCTTGATTCCGTCTTCCGCCGACGCCCTCTCAGACGTTCCGGCTCCCGACGTTTCCTCAGCGGACGATTCCGGCTTCGGCTGCATCCGCGCCCTCCACTTTGAACGCGCCGCCGCGTGGCGCACTCGCGTCGTCCATCTTGTTTGCGCCCGTCTCGGCGACCATGTTCGAGGCGCGCAGCAGACTCTCGAACGTGCCCGCGTCAGTCCACCAGCCGTCCAACTCGTCCCAGGTCATCTCGCCGCGCTCGATGTAGGAATTGTTAACGTCGGTAATCTCAAGCTCGCCGCGCGCCGAAGGCTTCAGCGTCTTGATGATGCGGAACACATCGGCGTCGTACATGTAGACGCCGATGACGGCGTACTCAGACTTCGGCTCGCGCGGCTTCTCCTCGATGCGCAAGACCTTCCGCCCGTCGAGTTCGGGCACGCCGAAGCGCTGCGGGTCGGGGACTTTCTTTAAGAGAATCTTCGCGCCGCCGCCCTGATGCCGGTATGCGCGCACCGCCGCGCAGATGTTCTTCTCGATGATGTTGTCGCCTAAGACGACGCAGACCGGCTCGCCGTCGGCGAACGCCTCGCACAAAGAGAGCGCCGCGGCGATGCCGCCCTCGCCCTCCTGATACGTGTAGTTGATGTGGCGCAGCCCGAAGTCGCGCCCGTCTTTCAGCAGCCGCAGGAAGTCGCCGGCGGAGTTGCCGCCCGTGACGATCATGATGTCCGTGATGCCCGCGTTGACGAGCGTCTGGATGGGGTAGTAGACCATCGGGCGGTCGTAGACGGGCAGCAGATGCTTGTTCGTCACCGCCGTCAGAGGCCGCAGCCGCGTGCCCAGCCCGCCGGCCAGAACTATGCCTTTCATTCAATCTCCAAAAGCAGTAAATCGTGAATCGTAAATAGTCTATCCGCCACGCCGCTCAAGGTGGTGGCAGAGTCCCGTTAACATGCGCCCGATCTCGTCAAGTAGGCCGCGCAGCCTTAAGTAAGCGACTCATCAAGGAAGTCAAGGCGGCGAGCGATGAGAAGCTCTGTTTCTACCTCGCTCGCGGAGCCTTGTGCGTTTGAGAGGAAGTGCAGAAACTCTTTTATTGACTTCCGCCCTGCGCCTTCCGCGATGTTAGCAGGTATTGATACTGCGGCCCGCCTAATTTGAGAGGTCAAGCCGAACTTTTCCTCTTTCGGAAAATGTTCCGTACTTTTGTAAACCAAGACGACAAAATCAACGGCCTTACCCCAAACGTCCAGCGATTCGTGAGGGCGCATAGCTACAGTTAGTCTTTCCTATTTACGATTTACGATTCACGATTTACTAATCAATAAACCGCTGGAACCAGAGTTCGAGCATGAGCAGCGTCCAGAGCTGATTGCCGAGGTCGTGCTCGCCCCGCACGTGAATCTCGACGAGGCGGCGGACGGCCTCCGCGCGAAGCAGGCCGCGCCGCGCCGCCTTGTCCGAGAGCAGTTGCTCGCGCAGGAAGCCCTGCATCGGCCCGCGCAGCCAGTGGCCGACGGGGACGCCGAAGCCCATCTTACCACGCGTCAGATTCTCGCGCGGCAGAAGGCCCCGCAGCGCACGCTTCAAGAGATACTTCGTCGTCAGCCGCCGCAGCTTCAAGCCCTCGGGGAGCGACGCCGCGAACTCGATGACGTGGTGATCGAGAAACGGCGAGCGCGCCTCAAGGCTGACGGCCATGCTGGCGATGTCAACCTTGACGAGCAGGTCGTTCGGCAAGTAAGTCATCGTATCGGCCAGAAGCGACGCGTCCACGACGCCCGCGCCGTTGGCGCGCGCAAACCAGGGCGCGAGCCACTCGCCCGCGCCGCGCCCCGCCGTCTCGCGGCGGAACTCCGCGGTGTAAAGCTCGTCCTTCGCCTGCGCGTCGAAGACGCTCACCCAGCGCAGGTAGCGTTCGACGGGCGGGAGGCTCGCCGCGCGCAGGAAACGCTTGAGGCTGCGCACGCGCCCCCGCCGAAGTTCCGACGCCGGCAGCAGCGCGACGGCCTGACGGATGACGCGCTCGCGCAGCACGCCGGGAAGTTTTCTGTAAGTCTCAGACAGACGCATCGCCGCGTAGCGCTCGTAGCCGGCGAAGCATTCGTCGCCGCCGTCACCGTTTAAGGCGACCGTGACGTGCCGTCGCGTCTCGCGCGAGACGTAGTAGGTCGGGATGGCGGAGGAGTCGGCGTAAGGCTCGCCGTAGTGCTCGACGAGTGTGGGCAGGACTTCCAACGCGTCGGGGCGGACGATGAACTCGTGGTGATCGGCGCCGACGCGCTCGGCGACGCGCCGCGCGTGGTGCAGCTCGGAGAAGTCCTGCTCGTCGAAGCCGATGGAGAAGGTCTTAACGGGCGCGTCGCTCTCCTCGGCCATGAGTGCGACGACCGCCGAGGAGTCAACGCCGCCCGAAAGGAACGCGCCGAGCGGAACCTCCGACATCAGGCGCACGCGCACCGCCTCGCGCAACAAATCAAGCGCGCGCGCGCCCGCCTCCTCTTCCGAGACTTTGATCTTCCGTGTGAAGTCGGGCTGCCAGTAGCGCTCGGTCTTGATTTGGCCGTCGCGCGTGAGCGTGAGCGAGTGGCCGGGTTCGAGCTTGCGTATCGAGCGGTAGGCAGTCATGGGCGCGGGCACGCACATGAAGGAGAGGTAGTGGTGTATGGCCTCGCGGTCAACGTCGCGGCTGACCGCGGGGTGCGGCAGTAGCGCCGTGAACTCCGAGCCGAAGACGAACGCGCCCGCCGCCTTCGCGTAGAGCAGCGGCTTTTTGCCGACGCGGTCGCGCGCGAGAAAGAGCTCCTGCCGGCGCGTGTCCCAGATGGCGAAGGCGAACATGCCGCGCAGGTACTTCGGACAGTCCGCCCCGTATTGCTCGTAGGCGTGGACGATGGCTTCGGTGTCGCAGTCGGTGCGGAACCGATGACCGAGGTCTTCGAGCCGTTTTTTAAGTTCGCGGTAGTTGTAGATTTCGCCGTTGAAGACGATCCAACAGGTGCGGTCTTCGTTGGCGATGGGCTGCTGGCCGCCGGCGAGGTCGATGATGGCGAGACGGCGCATGGCCAAGCCGACGTGGCCTTCGAGGTACGCGCCCTCCTCGTCGGGGCCGCGGTGGCGGATGGCCTCGTTCATGCGCGCGAGCAACTCAGAGTCGGCCCGCGCGCCGTCGAGGTTGACGACGCCGACGATGCCGCACATCAGTTGTCGTCCCTCTCGGAGAGGTTGTCGGCCATCCGCTCAAGCTCCTGGCCGCGCTCGCGCTTCCAGCGGTCGTAGCGCTCGCGCGCGGCGGCGGCGCGCTCGGCCCGCGCGCGGCTCGCGGCCTCGAAGAGCGCCTGCTTCTCCAGCGCCGAGCGCATCTGTCTCTCCTCGCGCCGCTCCCGGAGGATGATGGCGCCGACGGCGACGAAGATGAAGTAGAAGATGAGAAGCTGGCTGCGCTGGCGATAGGCCGTGCCGACGTTTCCCTGGAAGATGGAGTAGGCCAGCGTGAGCATCGAGGTGAAGATGAGGATGGGGAGCGACTGCCGGAAGCGGTGGCGCAAAGTGAACCAGACGCCCGTCACCAGCAGCGGGAACGAACACCACCAGACGATCATCTCCGGCAGCGTGATGGACTGGCGGAGGTTGGCGAGCTGCCAGGGGAAGGGGGCAAACATGAGATAGACGAAGCCGAGCGGGATCGTCGTGAGCGCGCCGCCCGTCGTGGACACGTCCACGTCCTGCCCGAAGCCGGACTTGGCCGTCTGCGCCAGGTCGGCGCGGGTGCGCTGGACGGCTTCCAGAGAGCCGTAGGTCTCGAACTGCGCGCCCGCCGTGCGCAGCACGCCCATGTAGGTCAGCCCCAGGCCGAGCGCCACGATGATGACGAGCTGGCGCGCGAGGCTCTGCGAGGTCATCGGGCGCATGCCGATGACGAACGCCCCGCCGACCGCCGCCGCCACCATGTAGAAGAGGTAGAAGCGCAGCGAGATCAGACAGAACATCGACAGCACGAGCACGACCAGATACTTCGGGCTGATGCGCTCGCCCAGCTTCAGCGTCGCCAGCATCGCGAGCGCGAGCAGGAAGACGACCGGCCCGTCCTTCAACCCCTGCGAAGACCAGAGCACGATGCTCGGGTAGAAGGCGACGGCGAAGGCCGCCAGCTTCGCCACGCGCAGGTTTTGGAAGATATGGAGCGCGCAGAAGAAGATGATGGGCGCGGTCGCCGCGCCGACCACCGCGTTGAAGAACTGCACGGCCAGAAGGTTCCGCCCGACCACCGTGTAGATGAAGGCGACGAGGTAGGGCATCCCCCAGTTGCGCGCGATGAAAGGCCCGATGACCGTGTCGTAGTAGGCCGAGCTGACCTGCCCCTTCCAAACCTTCACCAGCATCCACCCGACGCCGTCGTAGGTGAAGGCGTCGCCGCCGAAGAACTCCTGAAGGTGCATGAAGTAGATGGCCGAGCCGAGCGCCATCCGGACGAGCACACCGGCGACGAAGATTTGCAGGAGGAAGCGCGCGTTGGGCGCGCTGCGACCGATGAAGATGGCGGCGATCACAGAGCAGACGGCGCAGAGGATGACCGCCGAACCGCCGACTTCCGGGAACAGGTAGGAGACGCCCAGTGACAGCGCGAGCGCGAGGATGGCGAGAAGGGCGTTCATGTTCTTCGGAGGGGTGTTGGGTGTTGGGTTTTAGGTTCTGGATTCTGGTGTCGAACGGCATTTACCAGCCCCCAGCCCCCAACACCCGTTCGTCACTCCGCACTCATCACTCTTAAATGTCGTCGGGCAGGTCGGGCCGCGTCTTGTTCTCGACGAGGAAGCGGTCGCCCTCGCTCAACAGCTTCACGGCCCTGGCCGGGACTCCGGCGATCAGCATGTACTCGCCTTCGAGCCTCCCCGTGATGACCGAGCCGATGCCGACGATACAGCGCGATGGTATCACGCCGCCCGGCGCGACGCGAATCTCCGAGCCGACGTAGGTCAGCTCGCCGATCTCGACGGGGCGCGTGCGCTGGCGGTTGTGCGTCCACAAGCTTGAGTTGCGCCCGCCGATGATGGTGCGCCGCCCGATAGAGACGCGGTCTGTAAAGTCTATCTTGTGGCCGGCGGTGACGATTGAGCCGTCGCCCAAGTGGAAGCGCGGGTCTGTGGGGTTGACGACGAGCGGGTCGGGGATGGAGTTAATCTCGTTCATCCGGAGGATTTCGGCCCAGCGCCCGATCTCGACCTCGTCGCCGCCGCGGATGACGTTCAGAAAGCCGATGCGCGCGTGCTCGCCCACCGAGAGGCGGCCCACGCCGAGGACGAGGTTGAGGTGGCCGACGGAAACGTCGTCCGCGATCTCGCACTCGCGCGCGTCAATCAGGCTCAGGCCGAGCCGCACGCGCCTTCCTATTTTGTAGCCGAACAGCCAGCGGTAGAGCGGGCGCTTCAGAAACCCCGGCAGCACGGCGACGAACGCGAGCGCGGCGAGTCGGAGTTTGCTGCTGCGTCGGGCCATCTGGTTTCAGGCTTCAACTCAAGAGCGTCTTTCCCACTTCATCTCACGAGCTGCCGCGCTTCGAGTTCCGAGGTCGCCTGCGCGACGCGGTCGTCGGCCTCCTGCTCGCGCACCCAACCGAGGAGTTCGGGGATGCCCTCTTCGAGCGTGACGCGCGGCTCGTAGCCGAGCAGAGAGCGTGCGCGCGTGATGTCGGCGATGCAGTGGCGTATATCGCCCTCGCGGTACTTGCCGACGAACTCGGCTTCCAGCTCGCGCCCCAACCCCTCGGCCAGAAGCCGCGCCACCTCGCCGACCGAAGTGGCCCGGCCCGTGCCAATGTTGACGGCCTGGTAGTCTGCGCGGTCGGTCTCTAAGGCGAGCAGGTTTGCGCGCACGATGTCGCTGACGTGTACGAAGTCGCGCGCCTGCTGGCCGTCCTCGAAGATGACGGGGCGCTGGCCGTTCAAAAGGCGCGAAGAGAAGATGGCGCACACGCCCGTGTAGGGGTTCGAGAGCGCCTGCCGCGTGCCGTAGACGTTGAAGTAGCGGAGCGCGACCGCGGGGATGTCGTAGGCGCGGCCCACGACGAGGCAGAGCTGCTCCTGATCCTGTTTGGTGATGGCGTAGACGGAAGTCGGGAAGAGCGGCTTCTCCTCGTTCGTCGGCATCGCGCGCAGCTCCGAGCCGCAACGCGCGCACTCCATCTCCCAGCGCCGCTCACGGAGCTGCGACGCGGGCCGGAGCTGCGGGTAGATCGCGCCGTGGACGGGGCATGCGTAAGCGCCCTCGCCGTAGATGGACATCGAGGAGGCGACGACGAGCTTGCGAACTTGCCCGCGCCGCGCGACGAGGTGTTCGAGCAGGACAGACGTGCCGAAGGTGTTGGCGCGCACGTAACGCTGCATCTCGTACATGGACTGCCCGACGCCGACCTCCGCGGCCTCGTGGTAGACCACCTCGACGCCTTCGAGCGCGCGCCCAAGTATCTCTTCGTCGCACACATCGCCGCGCACGAACTCGGCCTCGGCGTTCAGGTGCGCGGGCCTCTGCGCGTCGCCGTGTACCTGCGGCACCAGCGCGTCGAGCACGCGGACGCGGTGGCCGCCCGCGACGAGCGCGTCCACGAGGTGCGAGCCGATGAAGCCCGCGCCGCCCGTCACCAGAATGAACATTTCAGACGTTCCTCACTTCCCGAAACTTTATGATGTAAACCGCGCGGCTCGCGCCCGTACAGTAGCGCGTTCCCGGCGCGTCACGCTTCGAGCAGCGCATTGAAGCGCTCGCGGCGCGTGGGGTGGATGAAGGCGTAGTTGTCCTCCTCGACCTTTGAGACCTCGACGGCGCGCAGGCGACCGCGCCCGCCGTCGTTCGTGTAGTGGTAAATCTCGTAGCCCTTCCCGAAGAAGAAGCCGGTCAGCTCATCCAGACGGATGCCGAAGCCTTCGAGGTACCAGGGGTTGATCTCGCAGACGACCGTCGGCAGGTGCCGGTCAATCGTCCGCTCGGCCCCGCGGAAGGCGTAGAGTTCCGCGCCCTCGATGTCGCACTTGATGAGCGAGAGGCGCTCGACGCCGGGCAGGAACTCGTCCAAGGCGACGACCTCGCCACGGATGTCGCGCGTCGCAGACCAGCGCACCTGCGTCTCCTTGCCCGGATGGTCGTCGTTGCGCCCGCCGCGGTAAGCCAGCCCCGCGGCGACCGCGCCGGAGTCCTGCACGGGCACGGTGAAGGTGATCTCGCCCGTGCGGTCGCTGCAACCCTTCGGGACGATCTCGACGTTGCGGAAGCGCAGCAGGCGCGCGACCTGCCGGAGCGTCTGGTGCGTAAAGGGCACCGGCTCGAAGGCGTAGATGCGCCCGTCGCCGATGTGGCGCGAGAGGTGATAGCACCACATTCCGAAGTTCGCGCCGATGTCGAAGACGGTCTCGCCGGGCGCGACGGCGTAAGGGATAAGCTCCAACTCCGGCTCAGACCAACTGCCCGTGCGGATGTCCCAAGCCTTCGAGACGGCCTGCATGTAACGATACGTATGCTCGTTCGTCACAGGGTAGAGCAGCCGCTTCATCAAACGCCTTGTCGCCGAATTAGCGCCCATCCTCGCTTAACCTTTCGCCCTCGCGCCGTGAGAATTGCTGTCGGCGGCCGCGCCCGCCGGCGTCGCGCCTGACGGCGTTGCCACTGCGCCTGCTTGTGTTGTCGCCGCACGTTCTTGTCGTGTCGTCGCGCCTGCTTGCCGCGTCGTCGCGCCGGTCTGTGCCGCGAGAGCGCGCTCGGCCTCTTCGCGCGTAAAGTTCGCGCCCGCGATGTTGTAGTGCATCTCGGAGAGGCGGCCCGCAATCGTTCGACCGGCGCGGAGGTCTTCCAGAAGACGCCGGACGAGCTGCGGGTTCTCGACCTCTTCGCCGACGCCGAGCCGCTCCTCGATCAGCGGCGCGACGCGCTCGTTGCCCGTCGCCTGGATGACGTGGAAGAGGCTGTAGAGGTAATCCTCGACGGGGCCACGCTTGAACTCGTTGCGCTCGCGTATGCCGCGGAAGCCGCACTCGGTCGGGTAAAAGTCGAAGTACTCGACGACCTTCAAATCGAGCTGCCGCGCCAGCCCCGCCCTGACCGCAAGCTTCCGGAGCGTCTCGCTGTTCCTTTGCAGCACGCGGAGGCGCTTGACTCGGTCGCGCCAGGTGACGGGGAACTTGTTCGACCAGAGCGCGTAGGTGACGCTCATCTCCGGCGGGTAGAACGGCAGGTGCGCGACGTAGCTGTCGACGAAGGCGACGTGGTGCGCCGGGTGCGGCTCGCGCCCGATGAGCTTCATCTCGAAGACCTCCGCGTCTTCGTCCAGGACTTCCGGGCGCGTGAACGTCCAGTGCTCGTAGCCTGGGCCGAAGGCCGTCACGGTCGAGAGAAGCATGTTGCCGTGGTGGTGGATTGACTTGGTCGAGATGTCCGTGCGGCGGTCGGGCAGAGGAATCCAGCAGTTGGCGACGAGTCCGAAGTACGGGTTGAGTTCAATGTTTAAGCCGACGACGGGGTAGTGGCGGACGTTGAGCGAGCCGGGCGCGCGCAGGTGCTGTTCGAGCGCCTCCGTGAAGAAGGCCGCGTCGCCCGACATCTCTTCGAGCACGGGCCGGCTGCGGTAGTTGGCCTCGTGCTTGTCGGGCGCGGCGCGGAAAATCTCTTCGAGCGCGCCCACGTACTTTCTGATTCTCTCCATAAGCACCAGTGTCTCTAATCCGAGTGCGCCCGCCGCGACCGGCACAGGCGCACGCCGCCGCGGCCAATCAAAT
>JALZHC010000317.1 GCA_030914105.1 Acidobacteriota bacterium | reverse complement strand
CCGCTCGTCATCGTCGCGGGCGCGTGCATGAACAGCGGGAAGACCTACGCCGCCGTTGAGATCGTGCGGCAGGCGACGCGCGCCGGCATGCGCGTCGCGGCGGCGAAGCTTTCGGGAGTGGCGTGTCTGCGCGACACTCTGCACATGGCCGACCACGGCGCGGTGGCGACGGCGAGCTTCCTCGATGCCGGTCTGCCCTCCACGGTCGGCGTCGGCGACCTCGCGCCCGTAGCGAAGGCCATCATCTCGAAGCTCAACGAGAGCGCGCCCGACCTCGTCGTCATCGAATTGGGCGACGGCATACTCGGCGGCTACTCGGTCGAGTCTGTCTTCGACGACGCGGAGCTGCGCGCGGCGACCGCGGCGCTGGTCTTCTGCGCGTCCGACTACGTCGGCGCGTGGGGCGGCGTCGAGCTGTTCCGGCGTCGCGGCATCCGGATTGACCTCATCGCCGGCTCGGTCACAGACTCGCAGATGGGCCAGGACTACATCGAGCGCGAGTTCGGCGTGCCGGCGGGGAACGCCAAGCGAAACGGCGCGCGCCTCTTCGAGTTGATTAAGTCCAAAGTCGAAAGAGCGGATTCGGAAGTCACTGACGGGGCCGCAGCGCTTTCTACCGCGGACGTGACAGCTTAGGTTCGGACTTTATGTATGAAGATTAAAGTTGGCATCTTCGGCGGGTCGGGCTACGGCGGCTCGGAGCTTCTGCGGATACTGCTCTTTCACCCGCAGGCTGAGGTCTCGTTCGTGACGGCGAACGAGCACGCGGGCAAGGCCGTCGCGGAAGTTCACCGAAACCTGCATGGCCTCACGGAGCTTCGCTTCGAGAAAGCGCCGGATGACTTCGAGAGTCTGAAAGGGGTTGACTGCGTCTTCCTCGCGCTGCCGCACGGGCAGGCTCTGGAGATCGCGCCGCGTCTGCCGACGGGCCTGAAGGTCGTTGACCTTTCGGGCGACTTCCGCCTGCGCGACGCCGACGCGTTCAGAGAGCACTACGGGCGCGAGCACACCGCCACGGAGCTTCAGCGCGAGTTCGTCTACGGGCTGACGGAGCTGAACCGCGAGCAGATTAAGCGCGCGCGGCTCGTTAGCAACCCCGGCTGCTTCGCGACGGCGACGCTTCTGGGCCTCGCGCCGCTCGCGGCGGCGGGCGCAATCAAGGGCCGTGTCGTCGTGGACGCGAAGACCGGCTCGTCGGGTTCGGGCGCGAAGCCCGCCGCGAACACGCACCACCCGCAACGCTCGAACTCGTTCTACGCCTACAAGCCTTTCACGCACCAGCACCTCCCCGAAATCGAGCAGACGCTCGGCGACGTGAGCGCTGGGCGCGGCTGGGGAGGCGAACTCGTCTTCATGACGCACTCGCTTCCGGTCTCGCGCGGCATCTTCGCCTCGATCTACGCCGAGGCGGATGAAGGCCGGCGGATGTCTGCGGATGATTTGATGGCGCTTTACGCGGAGTTCTACCGCGGCTCGTTCTTCGTCCGCCTCGTCAAAGGCTCGCCCGACATCAACTGGGTGAAGACGACGAACTTCTGCGACATCGGGTTCGCCGCGCGCGGTCAACAGGTCGCGGTCTTCTCGGCGCTTGACAACCTCGTGAAGGGCGCTGCCGGGCAGGCCGTGCAGAACATGAACCTGATGTTCGGACTCGAAGAGCGGACGGGGCTTCTGCTCGTCGGGGGAAATCCATAAGGAGGCTGGAGTCTCAGAGTCTGAGAGTCCAGAGTCAAAGGCAAGTGGTCTTGACTCCTGACTCCGAGACTCCTGACTCCAGACTAAAAACATGAAGACAGAGACGACAACCTTTGAAGAGATAGCGGCGCGGGAGGAGCATTTTCAGCTCGCGACCTATAAGAAGTTTCCGTTCGCGCCGGTGCGCGGGCAGGGCTGTTGGGTCGAGACGAGCGAGGGCGAGCGCTACCTTGATTTGTACGGCGGGCACGCCGTCTGCGCGACGGGCCATTGTCACCCGCGCGTGGTCGAGGCTTTAAAAGCGCAGACTGAGCGGCTGCTCTTCTACTCGAACGTCGTCTACTCGGACGTGCGCGCGCAGGCTTCGGAGAAGCTTGTGGCCTGCGCGCCCGCCGGAATCACGAAAGCGTTCTTCTGCAACTCCGGCACGGAGGCGAACGAGAACGCGATGCGCATGGCGCGCATGAAGACCGGGCGCGAGCAGGTCATCACGTTTACGGGCAGCTTTCACGGGCGCACGGCGGACTCGATCAGCGCGACTTTCTTAGGCAAGTATCGAGAGATAGGCAAGCCGAACGTGCCGGGCCACCTGTGCGCGGAGTTCGGCTCGGTCGAGTCGGTCGCGGCGCTCGCGGATGAAACAGTCGCCGCCGTGATGCTGGAGCCGATTCAGTCAATGGCCGGCGTGCGTTTGGCCGGAGCAGAGTTCTACCAGGAGCTTCGGCGTCTGTGCGACGAGCGCGGGATGCTGCTTATCTTCGACGAGGTGCAGACCGGCGTGGGCCGCACGGGCGAGTGGTTCTTCGCCGGGAGCGAGGCGGCGGGCCGCGTGGTGCCGGACGTGATTACTCTGGCGAAGGCTCTAGGGAGCGGCGTGCCCGTGGGCGCGTGCCTGACGACCGAGGAGGTTTCGTCGGTCATTAAAGAGAACGACCTCGGCACGACCTTCGGCGGCGGGATGCTGGCGATGGCGGCGGTCGTGGCGACGCTCGAAGCGATTGAGGCGGACGCGATGCTTGAGAACGCGCGCTCGGTCGAAGGCTTCCTGCGCGAGGGCCTCGCCGGGTTGAAGGGCGTCGCGGGCTTGCGCGGTCGCGGGCTGCTGCTCGGCGTCGAGTTTGAAGAACCCGACGCGGGCCGGGTGCAAAAATCTCTGCTCGATCGGCGCATCATCACCGGCACTTCGAGCGACGCGCGCGTGCTGCGGCTTCTGCCGCCGCTCTGTTTGAAGATGGAAGAGGCCGGGATGTTTGTCGAAGCTCTGGAAGAAATTTGTGGTTGAGTAATGCCGAAGAATTTTTTGACGACCGCCGATTGGACGCGCGAGGAGCTTGAGGGCTTGCTCGAAGCGGCGCTGCGCTTCAAGCGCGGCGAGGACGCAGGCAGGCCGCTCGCCGGTCAAAGCGTCGCGCTCGTCTTCTTCAATCCGTCTTTGCGCACGCGCGCCTCGATGCAGGTCGGCGTCTACGAACTCGGCGGCCACGCCGTCATACTTGAGCCGGGCGGGACGAGCTGGACGCTTGAGCACCGCGAGGGCGTCGTGATGGACAGCGACAAGACCGAGCACGTCAAGGAGTTCGTTCGCGTGCTCGCGCGCTATTGTTCGGCCATCGGCGTGAGGACGTTCGCGGCCCTGAAGGACTGGAACGAGGAGCGGCGCGACCCCGTGCTCGCGGCCTTCGCGAAGTACGCGGATGTTCCTGTGATCAATCTTGAGTCCGCGATGCACCACCCCTGCCAGGCCATGGCCGACATGCTGACCGTGCGCGAACACTTGGGCGAGGGACGCAAGCGCGTGCTCCTAACCTGGGCCTGGCACCCGAAGCCCCTGCCGATGGCCGTGCCGAACAGCTTCGCGCTGGCCGCGGCGCAGATGGGGCACGACCTGACGATTGCGCACCCGCCGGGCTACGAGCTGGACGAAGAGCTGATCGGCGACATTAACAGCCGCGCCTTCGACGCCGGCGCGACCGTCACAGTGACGCACGATGTTGAGGAGGCTTTCGACGGCCAGCAGGTCGTCTACGCTAAGAGCTGGGGCAGCCGTATGTTCTACGGCTCAGCCGCCGACGACATCGAGGAGCGCGCGCCTTACCGACGCGACTGGATCGTGGATGCCGACAAGATGCGACGCACCGCGAGCGCGCTCTTCATGCACTGTCTGCCCGTGCGCCGCAACTGCATCGTCACGGACGAGGTGATTGACTCGCACGCCTCCGTCGTCATTGACGAGGCCGAGAACCGTCTGCACGTGCAGAAAGCCATTTTGAAGGCCGTGATAAGTGATGAGTGATAAGTGATGAGTTGAAGAGAAGAGAGCCGCCACGCTTTCACTTATCACTTATCACTTATCACTCATCACTTCGGAGGATTTATGATTCAGCAGTGGCTAGACCTCTTGCGCGAGGCGCTGCCCTACATCCAGCGTTTCAAGGGCAAGACGTTCGTGGTGAAGCTTTCGGGGAAGGTGATCGAGGAGCCGGAGAACCTCGCGAGCCTGGCCGAGGAGCTGGCGCTGCTGCACCAGGTCGGCATCCGCGTGTGCGTCGTGCACGGCGGCGGGAAGCAGTTGACGGAGCTGGCCGAGCAGTTGGGCGTCGAGCAGACCATCATAGATGGGCGTCGCGTCACGGACGACGCGACGCTCGACATGGCGAAGATGATCTTCGCCGGCAAGATTAACATTGACATCCTCGCCGCTCTGCGCCGCCGCGGCGTCGAGGCCGTCGGGCTGTCGGGCGTGGACGGCAATATTGTTTTGGCGGAGCGGCGACCGCCGAGGGAGGTGGTCAACCGCGAGACGGGCGCGCGCGAGAGCGTGGACTTCGGGCACGTCGGCGACGTTCTGGAGATCAACGACCGCGTGCTCCGCGTGCTCCTCGACCAAGAGTACCTGCCCGTCGTCTCCTCGCTCGGCGCGGACGATGAGGGGCGCGTCTTCAACATTAACGCCGACACCATCGCCTCGGAGCTTGCCGTCCGGCTCGGAGCCGAGAAGCTCATCATGCTCTCGGACGTGGACGGCCTATACCTTCGGCCCGGCGAGCGTGCGTCGAAGGTCTCGCGCCTGTCTGTCGCGGAGGCAGAGGCGCTGGTGCGCGACGGCGTGGCGACGGGCGGGATGATTCCGAAGCTCCAGAGCCTCACGAAGATTCTGCGCCGCGGCGTCCGCAGCGCACACATCATCGAAGGCTCCGCGCGCAACGCGCTCCTCTCCGAAGTCTTCACGGACGAGGGCACGGGCACGATGATTATCGCGTAGCCGGACGGGCGGCTGGGTTACAGAACCGCGAGCGGAAGCCTCGCGGTACTGTTTCGGAGCGCCGCCGCGTGGCCGTCACTCCTGTCTCTTCGGGCGCTTGAAGAAGTAGGTCGCGGTGGTCTTGCCCGTGCTGTCTGTGTATTCAGTCTTGATGCCGGCCAGCTCCCAGCCTTCGTCGCCGAGCCGCGCGAAGGCGTTAATCAGCGCCTCCTGCTCGGAAGGGCCTTCGACCTCTTCGCTGCCGCCGGGGAAGTAGCGGACGATGGCCACCCAGTAAAGAGTGTTCAGGCCCTTCTCGCGCGTCTGGAAGCCGACGATGGCGCAGTATTCCCACTTCTGCGTCGCGGC
>JALZHC010000895.1 GCA_030914105.1 Acidobacteriota bacterium | reverse complement strand
TGTCGTAAAAACTCTCTGCGACCTTTGCGCCTGCTTCGCGCCTTTGCGGTTAAGTCAGTCTCACCTAACCGCAAAGGCGCTAAGGAGGCGCAGAGGGCGCGAAGGCTTGCACGCTTCTTCATTTGTTTTTTGTAACCCGACGGTTTAGATTCTCGTCCTGCATTTCGGTATTCCCGTCCCGGCGCTCGCGGCGCGACTCGGCGCGAGCGCCAGCAAATTTTTACTTCAGGAGACCACCAACATGTCGAGACGCCGTATCGCGGCGGCACTGCTCTGCTCGCTGCTCTTCGCAAACCTTCCGGCCTCGGCCCGGCAGCAGGTCGCTTCGGCGCGGCCCGCCCCGGCGCAATCGGGCGCGCAAACTCAGCCCACGCCAGACCCCAACGACCCAGTCCAGCGCATCCGCGACGAGGGGATGAACCGCTCGCAGGTGATGAAGACTTTGAACTATCTGACGAACGTTATCGGCCCGCGCCTTACAGGCTCGACCAACATGAAGCGCGCCAACGAGTGGACGCGCGACCAGCTAACGCAGTGGGGCCTCCAGAACGCGCACCTGGAAGCGTGGGGGCCGTTCGGCCGCGGCTGGACTCTGAAACGCTTCTCGGCGGAGGTCGTCGAGCCGCAGGCCATCCCACTCTTCGCCTACCCGAAAGCCTGGTCGCCCTCGACCGCAGGCCCCGTCGCCGCCGAGGTCGTCTACGTGGGCGCGACGGGTGAGCAGGAGCTTGAGAAGTACAAGGGAGCTTTGCGCGGCAAGATCGTGCTCAACGGCCCCACGCGCGACCTCAAGGCGCACTTCGACCCAGACGCCACGCGCGCCAACGAGAAGCAACTGCTCGACCTCGCCAACGCGCCCGACCCTTCGACGCGCCCGCCGCAGCGCTTCGGCAACCCCGCGGCGCGCGCTACCGCCGCCTTCAACTGCCGGAAGTGGAACTTCTACCAGGACGAGGGCGCGGCTCTCGTCGTTGACCCCAGCCGCGGCGACGACGGCACGGTCTTCGTCCAGCAGTCCACGGTGCCGCAGCCCTGCCTCCAAGACCCCTTCGCGGCCTTCGCCGGCGGCCCCGGCGTCCCGCGCCAGATACGCGCCTGGGATCGTGACGCGCCGAAGTTTGCGCCGCAGATGGTTCTCTCAATCGAGCAGTACAACCGCCTCGCACGGATGCTTGAAGCGGGCGAGCACGTCCGCATGAGCGTCAACCTCGAAGCGCAGTTCTTAGACCGAGACCCGATGGCCTACAACACGGTGGCCGAGATTCCCGGCACGGACTTGAAGGACGAAGTCGTCATGCTCGGCGGCCACATGGACTCTTGGCACGGCGGCACGGGCGCGACCGACAACGGCGCGGGCGTCGCCGTCGCAATGGAGGCCGTCCGCATCCTCAAAGCTTTGAACCTTCAGCCGCGCCGAACCATCCGCATCGCGCTTTGGTCGGGTGAGGAAGAGGGGCTGCTCGGCTCGCACGCATACGTCGAGCAGCACTTCGGCAAGGTCGAGACGCCGCAGCCGACGCCCACGCCTTCGCCCGGCCCCGAAGCGGGCAAGGGGCAGCCCGTCGCGCAAGCGACGCCCGCGACGCCGCCGCGCGGTCGTCTCGTCACGAAACCGGAGTGGGAGAAGTTCGACGCCTACTTCAACCTCGACAACGGCACGGGCCGCATCCGCGGCGTCTACATGCAAGGCAACGACTCTGTGCGCTCGCTCTTCCGCCAGTGGCTCGCGCCCTTCACAGACCTCGGCGCGCAGACCCTGACGCTCGCCAACACGGGCGGCACAGACCATCTCTCCTTTGACGGCGTCGGCCTGCCCGGCTTCCAGTTCATACAGGACGAGATAGATTACTCGACGCGCACGCACCACTCGACGCAGGACACCTTCGAGCGCATACAGGAGGACGACATGAAGCAGGCCGCCGTCATCATGGCCGCCTTCGTCTACCAGACCGCCATGCGCGACGAGAAGCTCCCGCGCAAGCCCGCGCCGGGACGATAGAGGGGAAAGGTCAGGGGTAAGGGAAAGGCTTTCGGACATGATGAGGCTCACGGTGCTCGGCTCGGGCACGGCGTTACCGCACCCGCGCCGCTCTTCGTCGGCGCACTGGCTCGAAGCCGAGGGCGGCTCGCTCATGTTGGACATCAGCGGCCCGTCCATTCACCGCATGGCCGAGGAGGGTTGCGACTGGCCGAATCTTGACGCCATCTGGGTCAGCCACTTTCACCTCGATCACGTCGGC
>JALZHC010000316.1 GCA_030914105.1 Acidobacteriota bacterium | reverse complement strand
TCGGCGCGAGGCGGTCGAGGTTGAAGAGATAGACCGCGCCGGGCGCGGCGAGCTGCACGAGGCGCACGCGCCCCTCGAAGGGCGAGAGCGAGGTCGTCTCGGTGTCGAAGCCGACCTCTGCGTGCCGTGACAATTCATCGCACGCCGCGGCCACGTCCTCCGGCTTCTCGACCAGTCGGTAGTTGAGTTCTTCCATCGCTGTTACGCGCCGTCGATTTCCGCGCCGCCGCTCTCCGCCGTTGCTTCTCGGCCCGCGCCCCGGCTAATACTTCGCGCCGACGAGGTAGACGACCGGCTCCGCGCCTTCGACGCGCGCCTCGTGGACAGTCCAGGCGGGAAGGTAGTCGCGGTCGCCCGCGCGCAAGGTGTACTCCTCGCCTTCGACGGCGAGCGTGAGCGCGCCGCTCAAGACCCAGTGCGACTGATCCTCGGCGTGGCTGTGCGGCGCGTAAGTCGTGCCGGGCCTGTCCGTCCACTCGAAGACGCTGTAGCCCTCAAGCTCCAACTGCCGGCGCAGACGGCGCGCGTCCGGCGGCGCATCGTCGTCCCAATATTCGACCTCGAAGCCCATCCGCTCGCACACCTCCGCCCGCCTCACGTTCTGGGTTGAGCGCGGAAGTTTTCCGGTGAAAACAAACTACCTGAAAAAAAGAATTATGTCATCAGGGGCGGCGGCGCGGCACATGCTTCGGCGCGACCCTGCCTGCACCGCGCCGCCCCTCACTCGCCTTTCGGGATGAGCGGCTTGGCCGCGACCTTCGTCGTGGCGTGCACCGTCTGCCGGCACGCGTCCGCCCCCGTGCCGCGCGTCACGACCAGCGTTGCCGTCAGGTCGGCCTTGCCGACTCCGTTCGTTAAGACGTGTATGGCGGGGTACGGCAATCGCTCGGCGCTTATGATTTTCGCCGCGGTCGAGTTGAGCGTCCACTCGTATTTGAGCTTCGACTCGTCGGGATAGACGGCGTAGGCGGAGAAGGTAACGGTGTCGCCGTCGGTCGCGTTCGGCTGCGAGTAGGCGATGACGGGGAACGGGCAGAGCGAGCCGGCGTCCTGCTCGCTGTGCCCGGCGAGCGCCTTCGCCTTTATCTCCCTATCGAGCGAAATGACGGCGGCGCTAATGTGCTCCAACTCCTTGAGGTACTTGTCGCCCGTGGGCACGTCGTCGTCCTTCAAGGCGTCGTCGCGCAGCTTCGTGTAGAGCGCGAAGGAGCGCATGTAGTACTGGCGCGCTTCCCCGGCGTCGTACTGCGTCTGGATGGAGGCGATGCCGCTCCATGCACGCGCCTGCATCAACTCGTCACGGCGCGCCTCGCCGAGCGCGAGCGCGACACTGTAGGCGTCGCGCGCCAAGCCCTCGGCGTAGTTGTCCTCGGCGAACGAGCCGATGGCGAAGAACTCGTCGCGCCAAGCGTAGCCGTCGTTGACGTTGCCTCTCTTCAGGTTCTCCTTGTACGCCTTGACCGCCTCGTTGAACTCTTCCAGCACATCATAGATAGGCCCGTTTTTGTCTTTCTGTAACACATTGCCCATTCTGAAATAAGTCCGCGCCTGCCCGGAGTAGTTTCCCGCCTTCTCGTACTCCTGTAGCGCCTGTATGTATAGGTACGCGGCGGCCTCATACAGACCTGCGGCTTCGGAGACTTCGGCGGCATCGAACCAAGCATCCCCGGCTGTCCGGGTCGCCCCGGGCATGCCGGAGGTCGGATGCATATAAGCCTCCAGCGCCCTTTTGAAGTAGGCCGAGGCGTCTGCGTCGGCTGTCAGGGCACTCGACTCGGCGTCCGTGCCGCTCACCTTCACGCCGATGCCGCCGATCAAGACGAGCAGGCGTTGGATGTCGGCGTCCTTTTTGCCGCGCGCGAGCGAGAGGCGCTCAAGCTCTTTGAAATAGCAGAGCGCCTTCTGCCGGTTGCCGACGAACTCCTGCCGGTTGTCGTTGCACCGCGCGATGTCGAGCGTCGGCGTCTTGTCCTGCCACGCGGGCAGCTCGTCGCGCAGGTAGAAGTTGCCGATGCGGTAGGCGGCCTTCATCATGCCGTCCTCGTTCCCGGCCCTTCGATAGAGAAGGTACGCGCCCTTGTAGCGTCTGAGCGCTTCGTTCTTAAGCTCCACCTTCGGGTCGTGTTCCTCGCCGAAGGCGACGACGGCATCGGGAGCGAAGAATCCGGTCGGGAGGCCGAGGGCCGCCAACTCCGTGCTGGTGCGGCTGACGTTGCGCCCGACAAACCTTTCGTTGGCGACGTTCAGAAGGGTCGAGCCGACGGAGAGAAGCGTGTCGGCTGCCTTAGCGCGCAGCGCGCCCGCGCTCTTCGCGTCCCCCGCGGCCTCCGCGGCGACGGCTGCCTCCTCGTACTTTACGACCGAACGGTCGTAGCTTTCGATGGCATCTTTGACGTTCCCTAAGTTGACCGGGTCGGTCAGCGAAGTGTCCTGCATCGCCGCGAAGTGCGTCTGGCCGAGTTGGACGTACGTGTCGGCGACGCCCTCCGTGTCTTTGACGCCGTTCGTCTGCAAGCCCTTGATGGCCGCGTCGTACATCTCCGCCGCGCGCTGGTAATCGCCGCGCTCGGCGAGTATGGTCGCGTCGCGGAACAGGCCGTTGGCTTCGAGCGCATGCGCCTTTTGCACGGCCGCCTCCTGTGCGCGTTGCGCCGCGCCCCGCGCCGCCTCCGCCTGCGTCTTGGCGACGAGCGCCGCCTTCGCCTGCTGCTCGGCGCGGCTCGCCTCTTCGTCGGCGCGCTTCTTCTCGTCCTCGGCGCGCTTCTGTTCTTCCTGTGCCTTCTTCTCCTCACCCTCGGCCTTGAGTCGCGCGTCCTCGGCCTCCGAGCGCTGCCGCTGTGCGTCCTCTTTGGCGCTCCGCTCCCCCGCAAGGCTGTTCTTCAGGTCGTTGGCGAGCGTCTCGGCGCGTGCCTCGTTCTGTCTCGCGCGCGCGAAGGCGAAGGCGGAGGCGAAGGCCGCGAGGAGCGCGAACAGAGAGATGGCGACGAGAGCGACGGTGAAGCGACGAAGACGTTGCGCCGCGCGCCGCTGCTCTTCGGCGAAGGCTTCGGCCTGTTCGCGCTCGCGCCGCTCACGCTCAAGCTCCTCGTGCTGCCTACGCTCGCGCTCCGCGGCGTCCGATTCGCGCGCGGCGCGGCTCTCTTCGAGGTAGGCGATGGCCGCGTCGAACTCCGGGTGGTAGCGCACGCCCCACGCGCGGTTCGGGTGGTAGCGGTCGCGCCAGCGGAGCACCCAGCGCAGGGTCACTTCGTCGAGCAGCCCCGACTCGCCCGCGCCGTAGGCCACGGCGGCGTCGGCCAGGCGGCGGTAGATGCGCGCGGCCTCGGCCTCGTCCCTGACCCACTCCTTAAGGCGCGTCCAGTTGCGGATCAAACTCTCGTGCGAGATGTCGATGACGGTGTCGAGCGTGAGCGGGACTCCGGCGGGCGGCATGAGGAAGGAGCGGCCTTCGCGGCGGAAGACTTCGATGACGGCGGCGACCTCGGCCTCGCCGGCCTCGGCGATCTCGCAAATCTCGCCGAGCCGCGTCGGGCGTCGAATCTCCCGGTTGTCCGCGCCGCGCTCCGTGAGGGCCTTGAAGAGAATCTCGGCGACCCGGCGGCTGCGCTCGTCCGGCAGCTCGCCCCAAGCCTCGTCGGCGTGTTGCGAGAGCGCGTCCGACATCGTGCCGACGGCCTCGTAGTCCGAGAGGTCAATCGGTTCGGAGTCGCGCCGGTGCGCGGCCCAGTAGTCCCAGGTACGCATGAGCGCGTGCTGAAGGATGGGTAACTGGTCGGGGTTGTCGCCCACGTCGTTGAGGAGACGGTTGACGAGCGGCTCGCTCATGCGCGCGCGCGCGACGCGGACGGGGCCGACGACGGCGACTCTCCGCTCGTCGCGCGTCATGCGCGGGATGAGGTACTGCCCGTCGTTGATGGCTTCGGGCAGGCCCTGGAACTGCGCGCAGTCGCCGAGGAAGTCCGAGCGCATCGTGATGACGACGTAGATGGAGTGTTCGCGCTGGCTCGCGGCTTCGAGCAGGAGCTTGACGAAGGCCGAGGCGTCGTCGCCGGTGCTCGCGGCGGCGCGCGCGGCGCGGAAGCGGAACAGCTCCTCGAACTGGTCAACGACGACGAGCAGCTCTTCGTGCTCGGAGAGGCGCGCGGCCCGCGCCGCGTCAACGAGTCCGAGCGAGCCGCGACGGAGCGTCGCCTCGATGACGGCCTCGCCTTCGGCGGGCGGAAGCCCCCCTCCGGCCTCCGCAAGCACGCCCTCTTCGGCGAGGGCGCGCGCGAGGTTGCCGACGGGGTCGTGACCGGGCCGCATGACGGCGACGCGCCAGCCCGCGCCCGCGCCCGCCATCATGCCGCCGCGCAGGGCGGGTAGGAGTCCCGCGCGCACGAGCGAAGACTTGCCGCTCCCCGAAGTGCCGACGACGGCGAGGAAGCGCGACCGCCCCAGGCGCTCGATGAGCGCGTCCGACTGCCCCTCGCGCCCGAAGAAGAGGCGATACTCTTCGGTCTCGAAGGGGCGCAGGCCCGGAAAGGGGTTCTTCGTGATGTTCATGGCCGGCCTCCTTCAGCGGCCCGGACGGCGTTGACGAAGTCGCGCAGGTCTGCGGGGTCGAACGATTCGAAGTTGCGTATGACGTAGGGAACCATGTGCGTGAGGAAGTCCTCCTTCTGCTCGCTGGGCGGCGAGCCGACGTAGACGGCGCTGGCCGTCCAGTCGTCCTCGCGCCCGTAGCCGTAGGCTTTCTCCAGGTCTTCGATGTTCTTGCGCACCCACGGCTCATCGCCGTTGCCGAAGAAGATGAGTGCGGCGTCGCACTCGCGCAGGTTCTTGCGGTGATACTCCATCAGCTTCTCCGCCGCGCCTTCGTCGAGCCACGTGATGACCTCGAAGTTCTCTTTGAAGAGGTACTCTTTGATGGGCCTGACGAGCGGGCGGTCGCGGTTCTCACAGATGATGTAGACCTGCTTGAGGCGCGAGCGCGCGCCGCCGCGCGCAGGCTGCGCCGGTCTGGCCGTGAGCTTCTCGACGACGCGCGTCTTCAGGTCTTCGATGCTCGTCTGCAAAAGCTCCGCGCCCGCCGTGACGCGTGCGTGCAGGCCGGCGACGAAAGACTTCTGCCGCTCGTCTGTGACTTCGAGCGCGGGCGTCGAAAGGCCGGGCGGCATCCAGAGGATGCGCTGGAAGGTCGGCTCCGCCGCGCCGCGCTCTTCGGCCAGCGCGGCCTGCACGCTGGCGACCGAGCGCGCGTCGTCTTCGGGCGTCGAGCCGTAGCGCGCGCCGACAAGGTGCACGGACAGAGAAGAGCGCGCGAGGT
>JALZHC010000894.1 GCA_030914105.1 Acidobacteriota bacterium | reverse complement strand
ACGTCTATCTGCCCGCCTCAGCCGAGCAGGCCGCGGAACTTCGACGGGCTGGCGTCGTAGCCGGGGAAGACTTTCTTGAGGTCAACCTGTCCGAGGTGCTTCGCGGCGATCTCGCCGAAGACGTCGCGGAAGTCGGTGGTGAGCGCGAGGTCGCGGCCTTCAAACAACTGTTCGTCGCGCAGCCCCGGCCACTGGCCGTAGACCTTGCCGCCGCGCACCGCGCCGCCGACGACGAACATCGCGTTGGCGTGGCCGTGGTCTGTGCCGCCCGTCCCGTTCTGGCGGACAGTGCGACCGAACTCGCTCATGGTGAGGACGACCACGTCCTGCATGCGCGCGGGGCCGAGGTCTGTGACGAGCGCGTAGATGCCCTGCGAGAACTGCGTGAGCAATCCGGCGAGCTGGCCGCGCGAGCCGCCTTCGGCGCGGTGCGTGTCCCAGCCTCCGACATCCGTGAAGGCGACGTCAAGCCCGACGCCCGCCTTGATGAGCTGCGCGAGCTGCTGGAGGGCGCTGCCGAACTGCCCGCCCGGATAGCGCGCGCCGTTTTCGGGTTTGTACTGCGCGGGGTTGACCTTCTTCAGATAATCAATCGCCTCAAACGTCTCTTTGCCCGTGCCGCGCAGCACGTCGTTGACGCTCTGCTCGTAGATGCTCTCGAATCCCCCTTGCACGCTGGCCGTCTGCGCGCCGCCGCGGATCTGGAAGTCGCTCAGGTTCTGCATGGCGAGCGCGGGCGCTTTGCCTTGCAGCGAGCGCGGGAGGTTCTGCGTCATCGAGATGGCGCGGAACGGAGTGGCCTTCGGGTCGGGGCGCGCTTGCAGGTAGCGGTTGAGCCAGCCGTCCTGCGTGGACTTCACTCCGGGCGTGGCCGATTCCATGTAGTCCTGCGCGTCGAAGTGCGAGCGCGTGTTGTCGGGCGAGCCGACGGCGTGGACGATGGCGAGTTGCCGCTCGTCCCACAAAGGCTTGAAGGCGGCGAGCGAAGGGTGGAGGCCGAAGAAGCCGTCGAGGTTGATGACGGAGTCCTGGCCGGCCTTGCCCGGCTGCTCGACGGCGATCTGCGGGCGCAGCTCGTAATAATTCTTCTCGCCGTGCGGCACGACCATGTTGAGGCCGTCCACCGCGCCGCGCTGGAAGATTGCGATCAAGGTCTTGCGCCGACCGTTCGGCGCGACCGAAAGCCCCTGCGCCCGCGCCGCGCGCCGAAGGAAAGAGGGCGCGCTGCCCACAAGACCGACGCTCGCCAGCGCCAGCCCGCCGTGCTTCAAAAATAGTCTGCGGTTCATAACTCTTGCCCCCTCTGCCCCTGCGCCCCCGGCGCGTTGAAACTACCCTCTCAAATTTTACGACTCAGACTTACGACTCAAACTTAAAGTCTACTGCCGCTGGAACTCCGGCGAGCCGATGACGAGCGCGGCGATGCGCGCCACTTCCGGGTTGCCGACCGTGCCGTCGCCTCGCGCCTGCTCGCGCCGCGCGGCGGCGACGTTCTTCTCGCGGGCCGTCGGGTCGGGCGTCGAAGTTATCGGCGCGCTCGACTGGTCGGTCAACTGCTTCATCAAGACCTCGCGGCTCTTCGGCGAGATGTCGCCCTGCAAGACCACTGCGAGGAAGCGGTCAACGACCGCCTGCTGGTTGACGGCGCGGCTGCTGTCGGCCTCTTCACCGACGAACTTCGAGAGGTCGACGCGCACGCCCGGAATACGGTTCGAGACGAGCGCGAGCGAGAAGTTCAGTCGTTCGAGCAGAGCGCCGGTGTTGACCCAGTAGTCCGCCGTATCCGGGTAGCCGGTCGGCGCGATGTAGCCGTAGAGCGGCTCGCCCATCTTCGCGATCCACTGGATGAGCGCGGGCCGAACCTCCACGTCCGCGCCGAGCGTGCGAATGGCGCTCGCCGTCAGCTCAAACGGCGTCTTGATCTTCGCGCGCCGCGCTTCCGGAGAGTTGAACTCAGGCGAGTAGAAGATTGCGCGCAGGGTCTCACGGATGTCGCCGTTCGACTTGTGGAAGGCGTCGGCCACGCGCGAGACGAGCGCGGGACTGGGATTGTCCGCGACGAAGAAGCGGCAGAGCTTCGTGGCGATGAACTTCGCCGTCGCGGGCTGCGCGACGAGGATGTCCAGAACCTTCTCGCCGTCCTCGATGCCGCCCGCGTTAATCTTCTGGCCGAGCACGGTCTTCTCGCCCGCGTCGTGCATGCGCGGGTTGAAGAGGAAGCTGCCGGAGCGGCTGTCCTGCCC
>JALZHC010000893.1 GCA_030914105.1 Acidobacteriota bacterium | reverse complement strand
GGCATCAGCGCCGCCGTGATGGCGATGATGGGCGCGAGGAAGTAGACGAAGCGCGTCGAGGCCGAGGGCGTGATCTCCTCCTTGAAGATGAACTTCAGGAGGTCTGCGAACGGCTGGAACATCCCGCCCGGCCCCACGCGGTTCGGCCCCAGACGCCCCTGTATGAAGCCGAGTACGCGTCGCTCGGCCAGAACCGTGTAGGCCACGATCATCAGCACCACGACGAAGCCCACGTTGATGCCGACGAACTGCGCGACGGCCCGCGCCCAGTCCGGCCCGATGTGGTTAGTCAGCCAATCCATAATCTCGTAAATCGTGAATGGTAAATCGTAAATAGTTTTGGTTTCACAGGAGCGGCTTGAGTTCTTGACGTTCAAGCCGCTTTAAGTGCGACCACTATTCACGATTTACGATTTACCATTCACGGCTTTTTTCAGTCTCCGGCCGCGGCCTCGCGCCGCAGGGCCGGGTCAATCGTTATCTGGTAGAGGGGGGAAATCAGGACGCTTTCGGGTTCGGGGTTGCCGGCGGCGAGCAGGTGAAACTGCGGAACCTTGCTCGTCAGAACGCCGAGCTTGAAGAGCTCGTGCCCGACCGGAGGCGTCTCGGTAATCTTCTTCGCGCTCTCCTTCATTGAATCGAGCGCGCGGCGCAGTTCGCCTATCTGCGTCGTCACGTCGCGCCGGCCTGCGACGGCGTGCCTGGCCTGCGCCGGGTTCGACTCGTCTTTGAGCGCGGGATAGCGAAGGCCTTCGTAAGGGCCGACCGAGCGCGCGATGTCGAGGAAGATCGTGCTCGAAGACATCTGGAAGCCGAGGTCAACTCCGAGCGCCGCGGCCAACTGCGAAGTGATCGCCCAGTCGGGCTTCGATTGGTGCACGGGCGGGATTGATTGGCGCACGCGCTGGACGAGGCCGCCGCTGTTGGTGAACGTGCCGTCGGTCTCGGCGAAGGAGGCGGCGGGGAAGACGACATCGGCGGCCTCAGCCGTCCCGGTCAGGAAAAGCTCCTGCACGGCGAGAAAATCGAGGCGCGAGAGCGCGTCCTCCTGACCTTCGAGGTGCGCGGGCAGGAAGCTTCCGGCGACGTACATCGCGCGGACTTCGCCGCCCGCGGCGTCCAGAATTTCGAGCGGGTTCAAAGGGCCGCCCATCAGTCCGAGGTCGTGCACGCCGACGCTGTTGTTGAAGAGCGGCAGCGGGTGGAGAAGGAAGCGCCGGCCCTCCTTCTCGCCGAAGAGCGCGGGCAGTTGCGCGACGACCGCCTGAGCTTCCGCGCTCAGCTCGCCGCCGAAGAGCAGCACCACGTCGCCCGCCGTCTCGCTGATGAGCTGGCTCGCGCGGCCTATCTCGTCGGCGCTCACTCCCAACTTGCCCGCGGCCGTGTCGGCGTCGCCGGGCGAGGCGAGCGCAAGCACGACTGCGTCTTCCGTGCCGGGTCGGATGTGTACGAACTGCGCGGCCTGCTGCTTCAGGCGGATGGGGACGCTGTTGAAGATGACGAGCTTCGCGCCGTCGTTGCGCACGGCCTGACGAATCTGGCGGCCCACGAGTGGCTGCAACTCTTCCGGCTCGCCGCCGATGAGGACGATTGTTCGGGCGCGGCGGATGTCTCTGTGCGTCGCGAGCGGCGCGGAGAGGTTCTCGAAGAAGGCGGCGAGCGAGAAGGCTTCGGTCGCCGTGTACTTGTCCGTGCCGACGACCTCGCGCGCGAACCGAAGCAAAGCCCAGTTCGCCTCATTCGTCAGGCGCGGGCTGCCGACCACTCCTATCCGGCTGCCGCCGTGTGCGTCCTTCACTTCCTGAAACTTCTGCGCGGCGAAACGTATCGCCTCCTCCCAGGTCGCGGGCACGAGCCGACCGCCCTTCTTGTAGCGGACGAGCGGCGTGCGCAGGCGCTCTTCGTGGTTGACGAAGGGGTGCGCGAAGCGACCCTTGATGCAGAGAAACTCGCCGTTGTGGCCGTTCACATAACGGTCGCGCGCGACGACGCGCATCACCTCGCCGCGGCGCGAGCCGACCGAGAGCTGGCAGCCGTCGGAGCAGAAGGCGCAGGTCGAGGTCGTGCGGCTCAGCTCCCAGGGGCGTGTCTGATGACGATAGGTCGCGTCGAGAAGCGTGCCCGTCGGGCAGACCTCGATGCAGTTGCCGCACTGCGAGCAGTTGAGCCAGCCGCCGTAGGTTCCGATGACCGTGTGCGCGCCCCGGCCCCCGGCCTCGATGGCGTCCTCGCCCATCCACTCG
>JALZHC010000315.1 GCA_030914105.1 Acidobacteriota bacterium | reverse complement strand
AGACGTGCGTGAGTTACGCGCCGAATATAGCACGCGCCCGGCGCACCGTCCATTTCAACTTTCGGCGACGGGGTTGACGCGCCGCTTCAACTCTCGCGAGAGAACCAGCGCGGCGGCGCGGTGAACGGGTTGCGCGCGCCGAAGCGCATGCGATAACATTCGCGCCCGGAAGATTCTTAAAACCAACCAGACATTTTTCGGTTGCGGCAGCGTGGGAAGTAGTCCGCCCGCCGCGCGCTCGGAGCAGAAAGGGATTCGTGGACAGTCTGGCCGTCGAGGAAGAGGTCGGGGGCGGGGAAGCCGCCGAAGTTCTTTCGGAGGCTTTGGCGAAAGAGCTTGCGCTGCGCGCGCGCCTGCGCGAGATGAGTTCGGTTCTGGTCGCCTTCTCCGGCGGCGTTGACAGCACGTATCTCGCGCACGTCGCCAACGAAGAGCTTGGCGTGCGCGCTCTCTGCGTCACGGGCGTCTCGCCGAGCCTCGGCGCGAGCCAGCGCGAAGAGGTTGCGGCGCTCGTCGCACGGCTCGGCCTGCGGCACGAGGCCGTCACGACGGACGAGCTGGAAGACCCGCGCTACCAACGCAACGAGTCAGACCGTTGCTACTTCTGCAAGTCGGAACTCTACTCGAAGCTCGGGCCGCTCGCCCGTGAGCGCGGCCTCGCGTTCGTTGTTGACGGCTCGACGACCGACGACCTCGGCGACTACAGGCCGGGACGGGCGGCGGCTGGCGAGCGCGGCGTCCGAAGTCCGCTCGTCGAGGCCGGGATGGGCAAGCGCGAGATTCGACTTTTGAGCCGGCGCGCGGGACTTCCGACCTGGGACAAGCCCGCCAGCCCCTGCCTCTCTTCGCGCCTCGCCTACGGCACGCCCGTCACCATCGAGCGCCTGAAGACGGTTGACCGCGGCGAGGATGTCATGCGCGCTTTGGGCTTCCGGGAGTTCCGCGTGCGCCACCACGGCGAGCTGGTGAGGCTCGAAGTCGCGCCCGCCGAACTTGAAAAGGCGCTGCGGCTCGAAGTCGTCGGCGAACTCGCGCGGCGCTTCCGCGAACTCGGCTTCCGCTACGTCACGCTCGACCTGCACGGCTACCGCACCGGCGCGTTGAACGAAGTGCTCAGGAAGTAGACAGTAGTCAGTAGTCAGTAGCGCTCCGCGCTGAGGGCGCGACCGCTGATACCCTGACGACTCGCTGAAGAAGGTTTTCTACTGGCTACTGACTTCTGGCTACTGGAGAAGAAAATGACAAAGGCAATGATGGACGACCCGCGGCGCATCAGGGAGGAGAACCCTTTCGAGTCCATGATGGAGCGGTTCGACCGCGCCGCGCAGTTGCTCAACCTCAACCCAGACCTCTACGCGGTGATGCGCGTGCCGAACCGCGAGCTGAAGGTCTACATCCCCGTCCGGCTCGATTCGGGCCGCCTGGAAGTCTTCGAGGGCTACCGCGTGCAGCACAACTTCGCGCGCGGCCCCGCCAAGGGCGGCATCCGTTACTCGCCCGACGTGACGCTCGACGAGGTGCGCGCCCTCGCCGCCTGGATGACCTGGAAGTGCGCGGTCGTCAACGTGCCGTTCGGCGGGGCGAAGGGGGGCGTCATCTGCGACCCTCAACAGATGTCTTTCGGCGAGCTGGAGCGCCTGACGCGCCGCTACGCCGCCGAGCTGATTGACTTCATCGGCCCCGAAAAGGATGTGCCCGCCCCCGACATGAATACCAACGAGCAGACGATGGCCTGGATCATGGACACTTACTCCATGCACGCGCGCCACACCGTCAACGCCGTCGTCACCGGCAAGCCGGTCGAGCTGGGCGGCTCGCGCGGGCGGCGCGAGGCCACGGGGCGTGGCCTGCTCTTCGTCATCAACGAGGCCATCAAGCGCTTCAAGCTCTCGCCGCCGCAGACGCGCGTCGTCGTCCAGGGCTCAGGGAACGTCGGCGGTATCGGGGCGCGGCTTTTGCACGAGGCCGGCTTCAAGGTCGTCGCCATCTCGGACATCTTCGGCGGCGTCTACAACCCCGACGGCATAGACATCCCCGCCGCGCTCACGCACCTGCAAACCACTCGCTCGCTTCAGGAATTCCCCGGCGCAGAACAGGTTTCCAACTCCGAGCTGCTCGAACTCGACTGCGACGTGCTCGCCCCCTGCGCCACCGAGAACCAGATCACCTCGGAGAACGCGGATAAGGTGAAGTGCCGCATTCTCGCCGAGGGCGCGAACGGCCCGACCACCGCCGCAGCCGACGAAATACTCCACAATAAAGGTATCTTCGTCATCCCGGACATCCTCGCCAACGCCGGCGGCGTCACCGTCAGCTACTTCGAGTGGGTGCAGGACAGGATGGGCTATTTCTGGAAGGAGGCCGTGGTCAACGAGCGTCTGTCGGACGTGATGGTCGCCAGCTTCAACGACGTGGTGAAGTACGCCGACGCTCACAACGTGGACACGCGCACCGCCGCCTACATGCTGGCGATTGACCGCGTGGCCTATGACACACGGATGCGCGGCATTTACGCGTGACGAAAATGTGAACCTTTTTTCGAGCTAAGTTGCGAAAGACTCTTGATTTCCGCGACTAAGTGGAGTATGGTCTGGCGGAACTTGGTGCGCTTCGGACTGCCGTCCGTTAGGGTCAATGAGGGCGGCGGTCGGGAGGTGCCAGCCAAAGAGTTGACAGTAGCGCACCTGTTTTCATATAAGCAGTGGCGCGACTTGCAAAGCAATCAGTACAACCAGTCGAGAGGCGCTATAGAGGCAGTAGAAGAGCGCCCGTGAACGTGTTTCAGGCGTTCGGCCCCTCTCGCTGCTCCGCTCCATCTACAAGACTTTCTCGGTTCGAGGGCGGCAGCAGTTTCTTTGACTCCAAGGTTGTGGGCTTGTAGTTGGAGCGTCCGCGCCCAGGACTCGCAAGCGTCGCCTGGCAGCGGCCAAGCGCCCCCACGGCAGGTCTGTTGTGACCGCGCCAGGGGGGCGAAGCCGCCGAAGCGACTTCCGGGGAGCACGGTCGCCCCTTCCGCATCATTTAAACTCATTTCGCAGGAGGAATGCGATGAGACTCGCGAGAAGAGCGCTCTTCGCCGCGCTCACCAGCTTAATTCTGATAACGGCAGTGGCGGGGCAGACGCTGAGGCCGGGCAACGACCCGCGCAACCAGTCGCCCTCCGTGGGCACGGGCGGCCCCGAGGGCGGGCCGACCGGCTTGTTCACCATCTACGACGGCGACACCATCCGCAAGGGCGAGTTCACTTTCAGCGTCGCCTACTCGAACTACGACCGCGACCCCGGCAACGTTGACATCACTGAGACGCCGCTGAGCTTTAACATCGGCATCAACGACCACATCGAGTTGTTCTTCAAGACGACCGGGTGGCGTGGGGTCAAGGTCAATAACCCAAGAAACCTTTCGAGCTTCTACCTGCCGAACTCGCAGCTCTTCTTTAGCTCCACCCTCCTGGGTAGCGGCCCCGCCATCGTGCTCGCGCCGTCCGGCCCGAACGTCGGCAACATCGCGGGGCAGCCGCTGTTCCGCCCGGCGTTCAACCAGCCCTTCGTGCAGTTCCCGTTCACCGGCGGCAGCGCCGGCACCTTCGGGCTGACGGCGGGCGGCGGGCAGTTCGGCTTCCCCGGCTTCAACGCCACGCTCGGCCCGCCGACCGGCGGCGGAACGGGCAGCTTCGGCAGCGCGGCCTTCTTCCCCGGCATCGGCTCGCCCGTCGGGAGCATCCTTCCGGGCGTCGTGCTGGCGACGGCGACTCTGCCGCCGACGGCGCTGACGCGGGCCATCACGGTTCCGGTCTCGTTCACGACCCAGCCAGCCTACCTGCCGGACGCGCCCTTCATCAACCGGCTCTTCGGCGAGTCTTCGTTCACCAACATGGTCTTCGGCGGCAAGATTCGTTTCACCAGCCCGAACAACGCCCTGGGCGCGGGCATCATCCCGTTCTGGCGCTGGTGGATGGATAGGCCGAGCGACTTCCAGGGCTTCAACCAGATGCAGCGCGGCGCGGGGCCGGGCGGGGCCATCGGCGACTTCGGGCTGGTCGGCTTCGTCGGGGGCCGCCTCTCGCGCTCGGTCGAGGTCTCGTCTAACGTCGGCGTCATACTCAACAGCAACCCGCGCACGTCCGCGATGGGCACCAACGACGCGGTACTGCTCGACCGCCCGAACGAGTTGATCGCAGGCGTCGGCTTCGACTTCCCGATCAACCGACACTTCCAGCCTATCGCCGAACTGAAGTCCGTGCAGTACTGGGGCAAGGCGACGCCGAACGCCTTCCCGCAGAACCCTGTCGACTTCCTCGGCGGCGTCAAGATTTACCCGCGCCGCTGGTTCGGCTTCGGCGTCTGGTACAGGATGAACCTGAACCAGCAGTCGTCGGGACGCTTCAAGGCTGCGGCGAACACCACAGTTAACGTCACGCAGCTCTCCGGCGTTAACGTCGTGAACCGCGGCGTCGTCGTCGTGCCCGGCACGACCGTGACCGGGGCGCCGGGCGGCGTGCCCGCAGGCTTCAACTTCTCCGACGATCCGCACGGGTTCGGCTTCCAGTTCTTCGCCGGCCACCGCAACGCACGTCTCCCCACGGTCTTCCCGAACCAGCCGCCGACAGTCACTTTGACGGCTGCTTCTTCGACCGTCACGCTGCCCGCGAGCTGCACACCGCCGCAACTGCCCGACCCGTCCTGCACGGCGACGGCCCCGACCGTGGCTCTGTCAGCCAATGCCACAGACCCGGACGGCGACACACTGCTCTACACCTGGTCAACGACAGGTGGTCGCGTTACGGGCGACGGCGCTAATGCGACTCTCGACCTGACGGGCGTTTCGCCGGGCACTTACACGGTGACGGTCGAGGTGGACGATGGCTGCGGCTGCGTGGCCTTTACTTCGACGACCGTGACGGTCAACGCATGTGGTTGCGTCACACCTCCGCCTCCGCCGTGCCCGACCGTCTCGGTGAGCTGCCCCGACACGGGCACGCTCGGCCAGCCGGTCACGTTCACGGCTAATGTTTCGGGCGGCGACCCGGCGGTCACTCCGACCTTCAACTGGACGGTCTCGGCGGGCACGATCTCGTCGGGCCAGGGCACCAGCTCGATCACCGTTGACACCAACGGCGTCGCCGGCGGCACGACCATCACTGCGACAGTGACGGTCGGAGGCTACCCGGCCTCTTGCAGCGTCTCTTCGAGCTGCACGACCAGCTTCGCCAAGCCGCAGGTGGCGAGGAAGGTAGACGAGTACGGGAACATCCGGTTCAACGACGAGAAGGCGCGGTTGGATAACTTCGCCATCGAGTTGCAGAACGACCCGACTTCGCAGGGCTACCT
>JALZHC010000892.1 GCA_030914105.1 Acidobacteriota bacterium | reverse complement strand
ACGACGACCGCGCCGCGCGCGAACGCAGACAGTCGTGAGCGACTCTCAAGCGCCGCCCCTGGACACGACGCGCACAGAGAGAGGCTCTTCGGTCACGCCGCCGAGCGTGAAGACAAAGTCGAGCGGCGAGCGCGTGGGCTGCGGCAGGCGCTCGACCTCCTCGCGCGTGAGCGTGCCGCCCACGACCGTGCGCGTCGTGTCCAGGGGCGGCGCTTGAGAGTCGCTCACGACTGTCTGCTCGGCGACCACGCCGGCGGGCCGCAGCGTGAAGTCGAGCCGCACCTGCTGGCCGGCGACCGTCGAGATTTCCTTCCGCTCCTCGGCTGCGAAGCCCGCGCGCTCGGCCCGCAGCGAGTAGACGCCCGGCGTGAGCTTGAAGAGGCGGTAGCGCCCCTCGCCGTCGGTCGTGACGGCGCGTGCCGACTTCGTTTCGAGCAGCGTCGCCGTCACGGTCGCGCCCGGAATGAGCGCGCCGTTCTGGTCTGCGACCGCGCCGCCGAAGGAGACGCCGTCGAGGTCTTGCGCCCGCGCGCGCGCGGCGAAGAAGACGATGATGAGAGAGACGCTGAAAAAGATAAAAGGCTTCGCGCGCCAGCGTGAGGCGAGATGGTTCATCTGTTTTGTCTCCTGTGTGTGCCGGGCGGCGTGCGCCGTCTCGGCGCGAGAGACGTGGGTGGGAAGTCGCTCGCGCGGGAGAAGTGTCGAGAGTCGCGCTCCGCCTGACTCGTCAGAGTTCGGGTGGATGAAGGCGACGCGACCGGGCCAGATCAGACGGGCGAAAAACTTTTGCGGGCGGGCGTGGTAAAGCGAAAAACTTTTGCGGGTGGGCGCGGACTGTAACACCGGCGGCGGCGGGCGCGCAAGAATATTCTTGCCGGCGCGTTAATATTCTTGCCGGCGCGTGAGCCCCGCCGCGCGCGGCTCACTCTGACACTCATCCGGCGCGGATATATTTTTACCCGCGCCGCGTAGTCTTCAACGTCGGCGAGACACTTCGTCGGCCCTACGCGCACTCATCGCCCCTCGCCGCGCGAGGGCATCCAAGCAGAGAAATCAGGCCATGAAAAAGCCGAGCCGCCCTCCCGCCGCGCCTCCCGTCTACCGCCCGCAGCCCGCCCCAAGAGTTTTGCAGCGGAAGGCAGCCGTGGAACGGCAACCGCCCGCGGGACAGGCCAGACTTAACCCGTCTGCGCCTCCGGCCTACCGCCCACAGCCAACGCCGAAGGCTTTGCAGCCGAAGGCGGCAAATTGTCCGCCGTGTCAGAGTCATTCGCGCGCGCAGTCAACCGTGCCCCCGGCACACCGCCACCAGACCGCCCCGACCTACTCGCAAAGAGTGGCAGCGAGCAGACCGCAGTCGTCTACGGAGCGGGCGAGCAGTAAGCCCTCAGCGCCGCCCGCGTATCACCCGCAGCCGGTGCCGAAGGTTTTGCAAACCAAGACGGCCTTGACGCCGCAAAGACCGGCGGGAAAATCTAACGTCCCGCCGAGACCTGACAACGTCAACCACGCCCGGACGACGCCGAGAGCGTTGCAGCGGAAAAACGCAGGGGCGTCGGAAGTGCCCTTCGCCCGGCGCGTCGTCGGGACGCCGCCCGAAACGCCTCGGCGAACGGATCAGGTCAGACAGCGGGCGTTCATCGGGACGCGCCAGTTGGGCGGCTACGGGGTCTCCGGTAAGGTACTGGGAATGTTTAAAGGCCTGTCCCTCGGAAGAAACAAGGGCGTGGTACACAAGCACGTCTTCTTAGAAGACGGGAGGAACCCCGATAACATCGGCTTCAGCGACCACGGGTTGTTCACCAGCGAATCCTGGACGCAGCCCGAGGTTCAGAAGGCTTATACCGTTACGAGGAGCCGCCTGGATGACGGCATTGTGCGTTTGGCGATAGAAATCGTGGCGGAGACCGGAGACTACCGTCTACTCGGCGACTCGAATAACTGTCAGACTTACGCGGACGCGATAGAGCACGTCCACGACATCTGTCAAAAGGAGGGAATCACCACGGTTCCTGAGTGGACGAAGTCAGGGCACGCCGTCGCCGCGCACCTGGAGGAGGATGAATCGCAGCCGCTTTTAAGCGGCTACCGGTTGGGCGGTACGAAAACATAGTAGCCGAGACGCCGGTCGGATGCGGGCTATCCAGGCCTGTGATCGAGTCAATCTGTTGAGCTTCATTCCCGCTCGGAAAAGTTTGGTGAGCCTCTGACGCCGGGGCGTGTCGGCGTCCTACGGATTTCGAC
>JALZHC010000314.1 GCA_030914105.1 Acidobacteriota bacterium | reverse complement strand
GCGCGGTAGAGTCGCTCGGCGCTCGCGCCGCCCGACGCCTGCGCCTCCGCGAGCAGAAGCACGTTCGTCGCCTGCACGCACATCAACGCGAACACGACGAGCGCCGCGGCGAAGCCGAACGCGTGGCCGTGACGCGCGAGCGGGAGACGTAGAGACTTGAAGGCCGTCGCACGAGACTTGAAATTGGACGCCGCCGCGTGGGGCTCGAAGGCCGCTGAGGGCTTCGCATGCGTCGCCGCGCGCGAGAAGTGGGAGACGAGCGCGGCGGCGAAGAAGAAGATGAGGCCGCTGCCGAACCAGCGGAAGCTGACGGCGCTCGCGCCGGAGCTGACGGCGAAGACGGCGAGGCTGGCGACCGCGCCGGGGACGAGCGGGCTTGTCGAGCAGCGCAGCGCACGCCACGCCAGATACACGAGCGCGGCGCAGAAGAGTAAGAAGAGCGCGAGGCCCGTCGCGCCAAGCTCGCTGAGTATTTGCAGGTACTCGTCGTGCGCGCCGGCGCTGAGGAACTTCTCGTTGATCTCGACGAGCGGCGAGTCCGGGTGGCCCGCGGCGAAGGCCGCGCGCGCTTCGGGGAACGCGCCGTCGTAGCCGCCCGCGCCGACTCCGGTCAGAGGGCGCGCGCGCCACATCTCGAAGGCCGCGCCCCAGTAGAGCAGTCGCGCGCGGATGTTGATGTCGGCGGAAGGGGTCGCCTCCTTCACGCGCTCGAAGACGGTCTCGTGTCGCGACTCGACGAAGGGCGAGGGCATCGTCTGGAGCGCGAGGCAGGCGGCGAAGCCTGCGGCGAGCGCGACGGCGCGCAGGGCCGAGCGCGGCCTGAAGTCTCTGCGCGCGACGGCGAAGGCCGCGAGCAGCAAGAGGCCCGCGAGGACTCCGAAGAGCGGCGCGCGCTCCGCGATCTCAAGCATCGAGAGCCAGCCGAGCGTCGCCGCCGCGCCGCAGAGCAGGGCCGCGCGCGCGCGCCTGAGTCTCAGTGCGAGCGCGGCGAAGAGAGGGATGCTGACGGCGACGGGTTCGCCGAGTCCGTTCTGGCGGATGAGCGAGTCGGGCGAGCCGTAGTAGCCGACGACGTTGGCCGCGGCGATGATGAGGACGGCGACGGCGAGGAGCGCGAGCGAGGCGCGCAGCAGACGTGCGCTGCGTGCCGCGCGACGCAGCGCGAGGAAGAAGAGGAGATATGTCGTCCAGGTGAGCGTGTAATGGACGGCGGGGAAGAGGTTTCGCGCCCAGAGGGTCGAGACGGCGGCCCAGGCGACGAAGGCCGCGAGCGAGGCGACGAGCACGGCCTCAAGCGTTGTGGTCTTTGAAAGATGAGCGGGGGCGGGCGTCGCGGCAGGCCGGTCGTCAATCCTGTCATCAATCCTGTTGTCAATCCCGTCGTCGGTCTTGCCGGTAGGTTTGTTGTCGGCCTCGTCGTCTTCGCGGCGGCGGGAGCTGTGCGCGCGACGCCAGAGGAGCGCGAAGGCGGCGCAGAGCAGGAGCGCGACCAGACCCTCCTGACGCCAGGTGAGGCCGCCGTTGGTCGGGCGCGGCAGGCCGGGCACGAAAGGGAAGACGAGCGCCAGCGGCCAGAGGACGCCGACGAGTCGCAGAGGCTCTCTCGCGAAGGCTCGGACTGAGGTGAACATGCTGCTCTCTGTGCGGGGCGCGGGCTTCGGAGTGAGGCGGGGACGGACGGCCAGGCGCGGGAGTCAGGGATCAAGCCGTGCGCGTCTCGCCTGCCGTCTGCCTCCTGCCCTCCGCCTCCTTCAGTTGTTCAGGGGCGTGCCGCCGGAGGTCGAGGTCGGCGGGTTGGCGACGGCGAGCGGATGGACGTAGATGACGCCCGGCTCGTCCGAAGAGAAGTTGCGCGTGCCCGTGAAGCCCGTCGCCGGCGCGGCCCCGGCGCAGAAGTTAAAGCTGCCAGCCGGCGTGACGAGGCTGTAGATGTAGCCGCTCTTGGCGCTGGCAACGGTCGTCGCCGAGCTGAGCGAGCTGTCAATCATCTGCTGCGCGTTGAGCGCGGCGAAGTCTGCGAACTGCTGGCCGCCGCCGAAGCTGGCGCGGTATGCCTCCTCGGCGCTGGAGAGGGTGCGGATGGCGGAGATGGCCGCGGCCTCGTTGGCGGCGCGGCGCGAGGCCAGCAGGTTGGGGATGGCGATGGCGGCGATGATGCCGATAATCGCGACGACGATCAGCAGCTCGATTAGGGAAAAGCCACCCTGTGGGTTCACGTTCGGGCGTGGCATTAAGATGTCTCCGCGGTGGTCGTGCCGACGGAAGCTCGAACCTCCTCCGCCGGGAAATTGTCCCGTGCGCCTCGGTCGGGGTGCGGGGCGAAAGGCTGCTGCTGCGCCCCGCTTTCGCGCGGCGGGGCGGCTCTGAGGGGGCACAACAAACCGCGTGCCGGGATTTCGTAAAGGGCGTCCGCGTTCTTTCGCCAGATACAAGACGAGGGGTGCGGCGAGAGTGGCCGCACCCCTCTGGCGAGTTAGTTCGGGTCGAGACGTTCGGGCCTCAGTTGCCGATGGGCGAGCCGCTGGAGGTTGAGTAGTTCAGCGCGTTGTTCGTCTCGGTGATGCCGTAGATGACGCCGGCCTGGTCGGAGCAGAAGTTGCGAGAGCCGGTGTTGGTGCTGCCGTGAGCCGCCGCCGACTGGAAGCCGCTGGCATCTGCGTTCTGGACGCCGAAGAAGTAGCCGCTCTTAACGTTGCTCGTGCTGGTTGCGCCGGAGATTGAGGTGTCGATGAGCTGGTTCGAGGCCAGCGTGGCGAGGGTGGTGTAGGAACCGGAGCCGAGCGTCGAGGAGTAGGTCGCCTCGGCGCTCCCGACGCTACGCAGGCTGGAGATGGCCGAAGCCTCATTGGCGGCACGGCGCGAAGCGAGGAGGTTGGGGATGGCGATGGCGGCGATGATGCCGATAATCGCGACGACGATCAGCAGCTCGATGAGCGAGAAGCCCTTCTGGCCTTTTTTCTGTTGCATCTCTTTCATGACGTTCCTCTGAGAATTAAAGTCCGAAGCCCTTAGGGATAGTTCATCCGGCCCCGCTTCTCGGCCAGGGGCCGGATGAACTGGAGAGGGAATCCGACGAGGTGAGTTAGTTGCCGATGGGCGAGCCGGCGGAGGTCGAGTAGTTCAGCGCGTTGGTGGCAGAGGTGATGGCGTAGATGACGCCGGCCTGGTCGGAGCAGAAGTTGCGAGAGCCGGTGTTGGTGCTGCCGTGAGCCGCCGCCGACTGGAAGCCGCTGGCGCTGGCGTTCTGGACGCCGAAGAAGTAGCCGCTCTTAACGTTGCTCGTGCTGGTTGCGCCGGAGATTGAGGTGTCGATGAGCTGGTTCGACGCGAGCGTGGCGAGGTCGGTGTAAGCGCCGGAGCCGAGCGTCGAGGAGTAGGTCGCCTCGGCGGTGCCGACTGTGCGAAGGCTGGAAACTGCGGAAGCCTCGTTGGCGGCGCGGCGCGAAGCGAGGAGGTTGGGGATGGCGATGGCGGCGATGATGCCGATAATCGCGACGACGATCAGCAGCTCGATGAGCGAGAAGCCCTTCTGGCCTTTTTTCTGTTCTTTCATGGTGCTCCTTGAGAAAGTGTTTGGGTGAAATTTTCTCGCGCTGTTTCGGGCATCGTCTCAGGCCACGCGCCGGTGCTGCGCGATCTCGGTCGCGGGCGAAGGAAACAAGAGCCGTGCCACGCGCCGACCGCGCTCCGGAGTCCGAATTTGCCTGTAAAAAAAGTGGCGACGCCCGCGCCGCCGCCGAAGCGCGCAGGCGACTAACAATTTTCGGCAGCCGCGGACTGACGGAATTTGACAGCCGCGCCGCCGCCGAGCCTCGGCTACTGATTTTCGGAAGTGACTCCCGTCGGTTTCCGGAAAACGGAGCGGCGCTCTTCCAGACTCAGTGATTAGCTTCGGGCGGGTGAGAGATTAAGTAGGTTTGGCGTGAGCGTGATTGCACGATGACGGAGGAGTTGATCCGCGAAGCTACACGAGGCAGCACGAAAGAGACACGAACGTTCGACGTGGTTTTGCTTCGTGCAGCTTAATGTGACTTCGCGGATAAACTTCCCCGCCCGTCGCGTGACTCATAACCCTCTGGCCGCGGCGCGCGGTTGACTCAGCCTTCGGACGCGCCGCGGCTGGCGGCGTCCGAGCGGAGCTGCGCCGTCATGCTGCGGATGCCGTGCTTGTCGAGGAGGTGGCGCAGGGAGCGGACGGACATGTGGAGGACTTCCGCCGCGCGCGTCTGGTTGCCGCCTGTGCGCTGCAAGGCTTCGAGCAGGTAAGTCTTCTCCAGGTGTTCGAGGTGCGCGAAGAGGTTCAGGCCCTCTTCGGGAAGGTCGGAGGTCGAGGGCGAGACGCTCGCGGGGTTGTAGTCTGTGACGGACTGCGGGAGCGATTCGGGCTGGATGGTGTCGGTGCGTTCGAGCGCGACGGCGCGCTCGACCATGTGCTCAAGCTCGCGCACGTTGCCGGGCCAGGAGTAGCGTTCGAGCAGTTCCTTGGCGCGCTCGGAGAAGCGAAGGGTGCGGCCCGTCTGCTGGCAGAACTTCAAGACGAAGTGCTCGACGAGTTCGGGGATGTCCTCGCGCCGCTCGCGCAAAGGCGGAAGCTCGATGGGGATGACCGAGACGCGGTAGAAGAGGTCTTCGCGGAAAGCGCCCTGCTTGACCATCGCCGAGAGGTCGCGGTTCGTCGCCGCGATGACGCGCGTGTCAATGGACGCCTCCTCGTGCGCGCCGACCGGGCGCACCTTTCGCTCCTGAAGCACGCGCAAGAGCTTCACCTGCATCGTCGGCGACATCTCGCCGATCTCGTCGAGGAAGATTGTGCCCTTGTCGGCGGCCTCGAACAGCCCCTTGCGGTTCGCGGTCGCGCCGGTGAAGGCTCCGCGGACGTAGCCGAACAGTTCCGACTCCAGAAGCGTCTCGGTGAACGCGCCGCAGTTGATCGGCATGAAGGGCTTGTCGGCGCGCGGGCTGAGGTTGTGGATGGCGCGCGCGACCATCTCCTTGCCCGTGCCGCTCTCGCCGGTGATGAGGATGGTTGATTGCACCTGCGCGACGGTCTCGATCATCTGGTAGACGGCCTGCATCTTCTGCGAGTGGCCGATGATCTGGTCGAGGCGGCCGCGCTCGCGCTGCGCGCGTCGGAAGGCGCGGTTCTCTTGCAGGAGGCGGAGGCGTTCGAGCGCCTTCTCGACGATGAGCTTCAGCTCGTCCACGTCGAAGGGCTTCTGGATGAAGTCGTCCGCGCCGAGCTTGAAAGCCTCGCGCGCCGTCTCGACCGTGGCGAAGGCCGTCATCATCACTACGCCCGCGTCGGGCAAAAACTCGCGAACCTTTCGCAGCAGCTCG
>JALZHC010000313.1 GCA_030914105.1 Acidobacteriota bacterium | reverse complement strand
AAGTAGAGGCGGTCTGAAGTGTCGTAGTCGGTCGAGACGGTTTCGGGGTTGCAGTTGACCATGATGGTCTCAAACCCCGCCTCGCGCAGAGCGAAAGAGGCGTGGCAGCAGCAGTAGTCGAATTCAATCCCCTGCCCGATGCGGTTCGGCCCGGAGCCGAGAATCATCACCTTGCGGCGGTCGGTCGGCTGAGCCTCGTCCTCCTCTTCGTAGGTCGAATAAAGATAAGGCGTGTACGACTCAAACTCCGCGCCGCAGGTGTCCACGCGCTTGTAGACGGGCTTGAGGCCGAGCCGCTTGCGGTAGTCTCTGACCTCCCGTTCGGTTCGGCCCGTGAGATAAGCGAGGCGACGATCCGAGAGCGCGGCCTCCTTGAAGTCGCGCAAGGCGTCCACGGGAATCTCTTCGAGCGCGCGCCCCTCGACGCGCTTCTGTATCTCCATCACCTGCCGAATCTGTTCGAGGAACCAGGGGTCGATGCGCGAGAGCCGATAAATTTCGTCAAGCGTCCAGCCGTTCCTGAGCGCGTAGGTGACGTAAGAGAAGCGCTGCGAGTTCGGACGCGCGAGCTTGCGCTGCAACTCGTCGTCGGGCACGTCGCGCAGGCGAAGGGGGCGGACTGCTTCGAGCGAGCGCAGGCCCTTGAAGAGCGCCTCCTTGAAGGTGCGCCCGATAGCCATCACCTCGCCGACCGACTTCATCTGCGTGCCCAGAACGTCCTCGGCCTCGCGGAACTTCTCAAAGTTCCACTTCGGGATTTTGACGACGACGTAGTCAATCGTCGGCTCGAAGCTGGCGGGCGTCTTCTTCGTGATGTCGTTACTGATCTCGTCGAGCGTGTAGCCGACGGCGAGCTTGGCCGCAATCTTCGCGATGGGAAAGCCCGTGGCCTTCGACGCCAGAGCCGAAGAGCGCGACACGCGCGGGTTCATCTCGATGACGCGCACCGCGCCGTCGTCGGGGCTGACGGCGAATTGAATGTTCGAGCCGCCGGTCTCCACTCCGACCTTGCGTATGACGCGAATCGCCATGTCGCGCAGGGCTTGATACTCAACGTCGGTCAGAGTCTGCGCAGGCGCGACCGTGATGGAGTCGCCCGTGTGGACGCCCATCGGGTCGAAGTTCTCAATCGAGCAGATGATGACGACGTTGTCAGAGAGGTCGCGCATCACCTCAAGCTCGAACTCCTTCCAGCCGAGGATTGATTCTTCAATCAAGACCTGTTGAACCGGCGACGCCGCAAGCCCTGCGCGCACGATCTCTTCAAACTCTTCCGGATGATAAGCCGTGCCGCCGCCCGTCCCGCCGAGCGTGAAAGACGGGCGGATGATGGCCGGGTAGCCTGTCTCTTCAACAATCTTTTCGGCCTCGGCCCAAGAGTGCGCGAAGCCGCCGCGCGGCATCGGCAGGCCCTCTTCCTCCATCGCGCGCTTGAACAGCTCGCGGTCTTCCGCCAAGCGTATGGCCTCGCGCTTCGCGCCGATCATCTCGACGCCGTACTCGGCGAGCACGCCCGCGTCGTCGAGCGCCATCGAGAGGTTGAGCGCCGTCTGCCCGCCCACGGTCGGCAGCAAGGCGTCGGGCCGCTCGCGACGGATTATGGCCGCGACCGACTCGACCGTGAGCGGCTCGACGTAGGTTCTGGAGGCTGTCTCCGGGTCGGTCATGATCGTCGCCGGGTTCGAGTTCACCAGCACGACCTCGAAGCCTTCGGCGCGCAGAGCCTTGCACGCCTGCGTGCCCGAATAGTCGAACTCGCAAGCTTGGCCGATGACGATGGGGCCGGAGCCAATGATTAAGATTTTGTGGATGTCTGTGCGTCTGGGCATCTGCGGTCAAACAAATTCCGGCGGAGCTTTGGCCGTTTTGGCGGCTCATGAATTCGTGGCATTATACATAACCGCGACGCGTGCGCACTAACACCGACAACGCGCGCCGCCAACTCACGACCTGACGGAGGTGCTCTTGAAACTGTCTCGTTTCACCGCCCTCTTCATCCTTCTGCTCTCGACTCACGCGGCCCTCGCGCAGACGCCGCGCCGCGCCGAGGACTTCTACAACCGCGGCCTCCAGCGCCAAGCTCAGGGCGACCTCGACGGCGCGCTCGCCGACTACGACGAGGCCATCCGCCGCGACCCGCGCATGCACGACGCCTACAACAACCGCGCCAACATACGCCTCCAGAAGGGCGACACAGAGAGCGCGCTCGCCGACTACGCCAAGGTAATCGAAATCAACCCCGGCGACTTCATGGGCTACTACAATCGAGGCGTCGCCTACCTCAACCTCTCGAAGTACGACGAGGCGGTCGCGGACTTCGACGCCGCCATACGCATCAACCCGCGCCTCTCCATGCTCTACAACAACCGCGGCAACGCCAGGGAGGCGAAGGGAGACCTCGACGGCGCGCTCGCCGACTACAACCGGGCGCTTCAGATAGACCCGAAGTTCGCGCTCGCGCTCAGCAACCGCGGCGCGCTCCACCAACGCCGCGGCGAGACGGACGCGGCGCTCGCCGACCTCAACCTCGCCGTCGAGGTCGCGCCGAAGTTCGCCGCCGCTTACAACAACCGCGGCGCGGTGCGGCGCGCGAAGGGCGACGACCGCGGGGCCGTCGAAGACTACTCGAAGGCCGTCGAGTTCGCGCCCGAAGACCCGGACAACTACTTCAACCGCGGCATCACCTACCAGGCGCTCGGCGAGACCGACAAGGCGCTCGCCGACTTCGACCGCGCCGTCGCCCTCGACCCGCGCGCCAGCGAGCACTATACGCAGCGCGGCCTCTCGCGCATGTCGAAGAAAGACATCGCCGGCGCGCTCGCAGACTTCAACAAGGCCATCGAGTTGAACGCGGCGGACGCGCTCGCCTACGTCAACCGCGGCCTCCTACGCGAGGCCCAGGGCGAGCGCGACTCGGCCATCGCCGACTACACGCAGGCCATAGCTATCAACCCGCGCCTCGCCACGGCCTACGCCAACCGCGGCGTCCTACGCCTCCAGAAGGGCGAAGAAAAACTGGCCGAGCAGGACATGGCGCAGGTCATCCGTCTCGACCCGTCCCTGAAAGCTTCGCTCGACAACTACCTCCAAAAGATGAGGGAGCACAACGCGAAAGCGCGCAGGCAGTGATACTGACTGCGCGGCGGCCTGACCTGGGTGGCAGGCCCAGGACTGAAGTTCTCTGCAAACATACATACCCTTCCGCAGAGCTTCGTGCTCAGGCTCGCCCACCTGCGGATAGAAGGTGATGTGTCAGGTCTGTCAGTTAAATTCAGTGCCGCGCGGGCAATCCCGGTGCGCAGGAATGGCCGACAAATGTTGAAGGCCGCGCGCCGTCAGGCGCACTTTATGTGCGACCGCGAGAGGAGCGCGCGAGATGGCTGCGAATCCCGAACGACGTTACACGCTGGAAGAATATTTCGAGCTGGAGAGGACTTCCGAAGAGCGCTTCGAGTTCCGGAACGGCGAAGTCTTCTGCACGAGCGGCGCGAGCAACCTAACATCCGGCATCAGCGGCGTGCGCCCGCTCAACGATTATGAGAGAAGCGCTGTGGTGCGAGTCTGCTGCCGTGCCTTTGTTCGGCGTGTGGTTGTATTTGACAAATCACTTCACCGCAGAGTGATTTATGGCTTGTTTGCGGTGCTAATTTGAGATGTATTTTGCGGTTCACGGAATCAGGTGCGCCGGCATCCGAAAGGTCGGGCTTGAACGCCATCTTGAAATAGATGACTCGAACGCCTTCACTCCGTACTGCATTGAGGACTCTTGCCGTCGGCGTAACAGCGGCTTGAATCAAAGAAAGGTCACGCCCAACACGCTGGAACATTCCGCCTTCGGAGGCGAAATCATTCTGCATATCAACCACAATCAACGCCGTCTTCGCCGTGTCAATCGCGACCGGCTCCGTCTTAGCGTCAATCGTCACGCGCCGCGCGGGCGTTCGCTTCTTCTCCCAGGCGAATAACGGACTGGCCCCCGTCGCCAGAGCAAGGCCGCTCAAGCCCGCCGTCATTCCCAACATCTCACGACGTGATACGACGTGCCGCCGGTTATTCATTTTGCCTGCTCCTGGAAAATGCTTACAGCATCTGGCCGCGTCTCAGAAAAGAGGAAACGCCGAACGCCAAGTAGACGTGCTAATCGCCGTCATGGATTACGCACATTTCGCCGCCTAATCCTCCGGCGCGTTGAACTTCGCTCGTTACTTGCGTCCTGCCGTTTAAATCTGGTGCGCGTCGAGCTGCTTGCGGTAGTCTTCGCCTTCGATGTGGACGGTCTTGCACATCTCGTAGAGGCGGGAGCGGAGGCGGACGCCGATGCGGTCTTCGAGGGTCTCGTCGGCGGGGGCGCGGCGGGCGTCGAGGTAGTTGGTGGTGAAGATGGTGAGCTTCTTGTCGTTGTAGCGCTTGCCGATGATCTGCATCATGGTGTCGCGCACCCAGTCGGTCGGCTTCGATGCGCCGAGCTCGTCGAGCACGAGCACTTCGGCTTGATAGACGGGCGCGAGCACGCTCATCTCGGACGTGTTCGAGACCTTGTTGTAAGAGTCCTGTATCTCTTTGAGGAGCGCGCCGAACTCGTAGAAGAGGCAGGGTACGCCCTTCTCGATGAGGCCCTGAAGTATGGCGACGGCGAGGTGCGTCTTCCCAACTCCGACCGGCCCCATCAGGAGCAGGCCGCGCTCGACCGAGGGGTACTCGCGCACCAGACGAAAAGCGTAGTTGAAGGCTTTGAGTTGCGAGCCGTTGTTCGGCGAGGGGTAGTAGTTCTGGAGCGTGCAGGCTTCCTTGCGCGGGGGCGCGGCCTCCCGGTAGCGTCGTGGGATGCGCGCCTGCTCCAGAAGCTTCGAGCGCGTGTCGTGCGTGCGGCACTCGCAGCGGCGCGCGCCGCGGCCTGGGATGACTTCGAGGCCGGTGCCGAAGCATTGCGGGCAGACCGCCGGAGTCTCGGCCTTCCTTCTGCGCGTCGTCTTCCCGCCGGTGAGTTGAGAGTCGTCGGCAGCCGCGTCCCTTTCGGGGACGGCGAAGAGCGGGGGAGTCTTTTTGCGGTTGTCCGTCGGCATCCCGTAGAGCTTTGATTCTCTGTTGCAGTCCGCGCGAGGGGTGGTGCTGTGTGCGCGGCGCGCTTCGTCGGGGCAAAAAAAATTTCGTGCCTTCGGCTCGAAGGCGAGCGGATTATAGCACTCGATGAAGAGATTGCAAGACCTTCGTTCGCGAACTCCTGAGGGGCGAAAAACGAAAGCATTTCGCGCGAAATTCGGGGATGAAAAACTCTCATCGCAGAGAGTCCGTTCAGTGCCCGTTTCGATTTCTCGAAGGCTGCAAAAGCGGCTAGACTTTTCCAC
>JALZHC010000032.1:4497-13169 GCA_030914105.1 Acidobacteriota bacterium | reverse complement strand
ACCCGAAGGTTATAGGCGCCGTCAAAGCTCAGCTCGAACGCCTCGCGCTCCACTCGCAGTGGATGCTCAACCCCGTGGCCGCCGACGCCGCGCGCCGCCTCGCCGAGATCACGCCGGGCGAGCTGAGAAAGACCTTCTGGTGCTCGACGGGCACGGAATCTGTCGAGGGCGCGCTGAAGCTCGCGCGCCTCTACACGGGCCGGAAGAAGTACGTCTCGACCGTCAACTCATTTCACGGGAAGACGATGGGTTCACTCTCCGTGACTGGCCGCGACCTCTTCCGCAAACCCTTCGAGCCTCTGCTCGAAACAGTCTTCGTCGCTTACGGCGACGCCGACGCGCTCGGCGCGGCCGTGGACCGAGAGACCGCCGCCGTCATCCTCGAACCCATCCAGGGCGAGGGCGGCATACGCCTCCCGCCCGACGGATACCTCGCCGCCGCGCGCGAGCTTTGCACACAGCGCGGCGCGCTGCTCATCTTCGACGAGGTGCAGACAGGCTTGGGGCGGACGGGCGCGATGTTCGGCTGTGACCACGCGGGCGTTGTGCCCGACGTGATGTGTCTGGGGAAGGCTCTCTCAGGCGGCGTCATCCCCTGCGCGGCGTTTCACTCGACGGACGAAATCTGGCGGGTCTTCCACCCGAACCCCTTCTACCACACCTCCACCTTCGGCGCGAACCCGATGGCGACCGCCGCCGCCGCCGCGACGATCCAGACGCTTCAGGAAGAGAACCTCGTCGAGAACTCCGCCGAGATGGGTCGCTACTTCCTCGACGGCCTCACAGAACTCTGGAAGCGTTTCCCCGAACTCATCCGCGACGTGCGCGGGCGCGGCCTTTTGATCGGCGTCGAGACTTTGAGCGCCGAGAGCGGCGAGCGGATAGCCGCGCGCATGTTCGAGCGCGACGTGCTCGTCGCCTACACGCTCAACAAGCCCGAAGTCATACGCATCGAGCCGCCGCTCATCATCACGCGCGAGCTTGTCGACCGCGCGCTCGAACGCTTCGAGGACGCACTGAGGGAAGAGAGCAAAGCTTGACTCGTCGAACCCTCGTTCGGCCATCCGTTTTGAGAACTCAGAAGAACAGGAGACGGGCCGACCGTCTTTCATCATCTACACCCTATGCGAAACACGACTCTCTTAATCTCCCTTCTGCTCATCGCCGCCGCCGCGACCGCCGCGCAGCAGTCCGTCGATCTCTCCGCACAGGTGGATCGCGCCGTTCTGGAAGAGATGAAGAGGCAGCAGTTGCCCGCCCTCACCGTCGCCGTCGCGCAGGACGGGCACGTCATCTACTCGAAGGCGTTCGGCATGGCTGACCTGGAGAACAGCGTGCCGGCGACGACCGAGACGCTCATACGCACCGGCTCGCTTGCCAAGCCCATTACCGCCGCGGCGGCCATGACGCTGGCCGAGGCCGGAAGGCTCGACCTCGACGCGCCCGTCCAGAAATACTGCCCTGCCTTCCCCGAAAAGCCCTGGCCCGTAACCACCCGCGAGCTGCTCATGCACACCTCCGGTATACGCCACTACAAGGAGGGCGAGATTGAAAGCACCCGCCACTTCCGTAACATGAGCGACGGCTTCTCGATCTTCGCCGCCGACCCTCTGCTCTTCCAGCCGGGGACGAAGTTCAGCTACACGACCTACGGTTACACCGTCCTCGGCTGCGTCATCGAGGGCGCTTCCGGAGAGAAGTATTACGACTACCTGCGCGAGCACGTCCTCGCGCCCGCCGGCATGACGCACACCTTCGTTGACGACGCCTACGCGATCATCCCGCACCGCGCGCGCGGCTACCAGAAGATTTCGGGGCAGTTGAAGAACGCGGGGCTGATGGACAGCAGCTACAAGATTCCGGGCGGCGGCCTCGTGATGACCGCCGAAGACTTCGTGCGTTTCGCGGTCGCGCTGTTGGACGGACGTGTCGTTAAGCCGCAGACGCTCGCCGCCATGTGGACTCCGACGAACCTGCCGAGCATTCAGGACGGAAAACCTTCGCCCTACGGGATGGGCTTCGGCGTGCTCGCCGCCGGCGGCGTGCGTAACATCACGCACGGCGGCAGCCAGCAGGGCACGAGCACCGGCATGGAGATCGTCCCCGAAAGGCGTTTCGCCGTCGCCGTCTTCGTCAACCAGGACGCCGCCGACCCGTCCGCCATCGTGCGCCAGATTCTAGACCTCTACCACATACCGAGGCCGAGGCCGGCGGGAAAGTAGCCGCCGCATTCTCTTCGGCGCGCCATTCGGAATCAGGATCAAAGCTCGAACCCACATCTCGAATCAACCGTCGAGGCAGAGTCTGACATGCGAAGAATGTTCATCAACGGTGAGTTCGTCGAGAGCCTTTCGGGCGAGACCTTCGTGGTCGGGAACCCGGCGACCGAGGAGACGATTGACGAAGTGCCGCGCGCCCGCGCCGAAGACGCCGAAGCAGCCGTGCGCTCGGCGCACGCCGCCTGGGACGACTGGCGGTTCATGCCCGGCATCGAGAAGTGCGAGCTGCTGCACGCGGTCGCACGCAAGATGAGAGAGCACCGCGAAGAACTCGCACGCCTCCTCACGCTCGAAGGCGGCAAGCCGCTCATCGAGAACATGGACGAAGTCGAGTGGGTCGCGGCCTGCTTCGACTACTACGCCGAGGTCGGTCGCCACGAATCGGGCCGCGTCATCCCGCCCGTACAGCGCCACCAGATGAACTTCGTCGTCAAGGAACCCTATGGCGTCGTCGTCTGCATCGTACCCTGGAACTACCCTCTGCTCCTTCTGGCCTGGAAGGTCGCGCCCGCGCTGATGGCCGGCAACACCGTCGTCGTCAAGCCTTCGGAGCACACGCCGCTCTCCACGCTCCTGCTCGCCGAGGTCGCTTTTGCAGAGCTGCCGCCCGGCGTCTTCAACGTCGTCACGGGCTACGGCGACGAAGTGGGCGAGCCGCTCGTCCGTCACCCGCTCACGCCCGTCATCGCCTTCACGGGAAGCGTGGCGACGGGCCGACGCATCGCCACACTCGCCGCCGAGCGCATCAAGCGCGTCAACCTCGAACTCGGCGGCAATGATCCCTTCATCGTCTGCGACGACGTTGACCTGGACGTTGCCGTGCGCGGCGCGGTCTGGGCCGCCTTCCTCAACATGGGGCAGGTCTGCACCTCCGGCGAGCGCTTCTACGTCTTCGAGTCGGTCGCGGAAAAATTCATCGACGGCTTCGTCGAGTTCACCGGCAAGCTCCGCCTCGGCGACCCGCTCGGCCCCGACGTTGACCTCGGCCCGATGATCTCTGCCCCGCAGCGCGAGAAGGTTGAACAGAAGTTAGACCGTGTGCGCGAGATGGGCGCGCGAGTGCTTTGCGGCGGCAAGCGTCCCGAAAAGTTTTCGCGCGGCTACTTCTTCGAGCCGACCGTCGTCACGGGCGTCGACCACACGATGCCGCTCATGCGCGAGGAGACGTTCGGGCCGGTCGCGCCCATCATGGTCGTCAGAGGGATTGACGAAGCGGTCGCGCTCGCCAACGACTCCGAATACGGCCTCGGCGCGAACATCCTGACCAACAGCCTCGAATACGCCCTCACTGCCGCCGAGCGCATCAAGGCCGGAACCTTCTGGATCAACGACCCCTTAACCGACAACGACGCCGGCCCCTTCGGCGGCATGCGCCTTTCGGGCGGCGGGCGCGAACTCGGCTCGGAAGGCATCGAAGAGTTCCGCGAGACCAAGCACATACACCTCGACTACAAGCTCGAAGCGAAGCCCTACTGGTATCCTTACGATTGGAGCAAGGGCAGGAAGACGGATTAGGTCAGTCGGTATCGCCCGCACGGGATAAGGCCATGAATGAAGATCTGAACTCGGTCGCGAACACAGGCTTTCTTCAAGAGATATTCCACACGCCGGAAGACGCTTCCAGATGTTTCGGCTCGCTTTCCAAACTGGCGCGTCACCTCGACGAGCCGGTCGTCATCACCGGCAGCATCGCCGCCGGCTGGCACTTGCTCAACGCCGGGAGGCAGCCTGAAAAAAGGCACCTCAATGACATTGACACCGTCGCCGTCGCGGGGTTGTCACACGTCAGCCCTTCCCTGAGTCAGAATTTTTTGATTAACCACTTCCACCCTTACCGCGAGCGTGGAAAAGTTCTGCTTCAACTCGTGGACGAAGAGTACGGCACGCGGACGGAAGTGTTCACGCCCGCCTCGGATTCGCTGGCCGAGCGTCTGTTGGATTGCGCCGTCGGCGATTTGCCGTGCCGGATTGTCTCCGCCGAGGACGGCTCGGCCAAGCTTTTGTCAATCATCCATTCCGTGATCGAGGGCCAGCCGGTTGACCCGAAGTACGTCGAGCAGTTCGACGCGCTTTCGGCGGTGGCCGACAGGGCCGTGACCAGAAAGGTCTGGCGAGAATACCGGAAAGAAAACCACTCTTTAGACTTTGACGAAGCGGCGGAGGCGGTCAAGTCGAGGATTACGGCTAACCCGAATCTGCTGCAAGCAACCTTCTATTGTCAGGATGTGGGTTTGACGTGCGCCTGGTGTCAGGAATCGGAGCTGTTCCCGATTGCGTCCCGCCCCAGGGTGTACGAGATTCTGGGTTACGTCTGATTCCGCCACTGACGAGCCGAGCAAACTCGGTCAACACGAGCCTGTGATTAAACGCCTGACAGACATCCCCGGCCCGCGTTCGCGCGCTCTGCTTGAGCGCAGGCAACGGGCCGTGCCGCGCGGGCCTTTCAACGTCGCGCCTATCTTCGTGCGTTCGGCGCGCGGCGCTGTGGTCGAGGACGTTGACGGGAACACTTACGTCGACTTCGCGGGCGGGCTTGGGTGTCTGAACGTCGGCGCGTGCGCGGCGGAAGTGGTCGAGGCCGTGAGCGAGCAGGCCGGAGAGTTCACGCACACTTGCTTTCATGTCTCGATGCACGAGCCTTACGTCGAGCTGGCCGAGCGTCTGAACGCACTCACGCCCGGCGACTTCCCCAAAAAGACTTTCTTCGCCAACAGCGGCGCGGAGGCCGTGGAGAACGCCGTCAAGATCGCGCGGAGCTACACGGGCCGCCCCGCCGTCATCGCCTTCGAGGACGCCTTCCATGGGCGGACGCTTCTGGCTCTGACTCTGACGAGCAAGGTCAAGCCCTACAAGTTCGGCTTCGGCCCGTTCGCGCCCGAAGTCTACCGTCTGCCTTACGCTTATTGTTACCGCTGCCCCTTCGGCGCCGAGCGTCCGGACTGCGAGATGAAGTGCGCGCGCCCTTCGCTCGAAGATTTTTTCAAGCGGCAGGTTGCCGCCGAGTCGGTCGCGGCGGTGATCGTCGAGCCAATCTTGGGCGAGGGCGGCTTCGTCGTCCCGCCGAGAGAATTTTTGAGCGAGCTGCAAGAGGTCTGCCGCGCGAACGGCATCCTGCTCATCGCCGACGAGGTGCAGACTGGGATAGGAAGGACGGGCACGCTCTTCGCGTGCGAGCAGTTCGGGCTTGAGCCTGACCTGATAGTCGCGGCGAAGTCGCTCGGCGCGGGGCTGCCCGTCTCTTCAATCACGGGGCGAGCCGAAGTCATGGATCACCCGTCGGTCGGGGCCTTGGGCGGCACGTTCGGCGGAAACCCTCTGGCCTGCCGCGCGGCGCTCGCCGTCTTAGATTTAATCGAGCGCGACAAGCTCTGCGCGCGCGCCGCCGAGACGGGGCGGAAAGTGTTGGAACGCTTCCGCCTGCTTCAACAGAAGTACGAAATCGTCGGCGACGCGCGCGGACTCGGCGCGATGTGCGCGCTCGAACTCGTTAAGAGCCGCGAGACCAAAGAGCCGGCTAGAGAGGCGACCGAGCGGTTCACCGGGCTTGCACTCCGGCGCGGCCTCATCACCATCACCGCCGGCACCTTCGGCAACGTCATACGCACGCTCATGCCGCTCGTCATCACGGACGACGAGCTGGAGTTCGGGCTGGATGTGATCGAGCAAACGCTGGAAGAGATCAGATGCTAGATGCTGGATGTCAGATGTTAGTTTCACCTTCTAACATCTGACATCCAGCATCCAGCATCTTCCTTTGACTGCTTATGAGAGTGATTGTTCTGGGCGGCTGCGGCGAGATGGGTTCGGAGGCGACGCGCGACCTGGCGCGGACGAGCGAGTTCGAGGAGATTGTCGTCGCCGACTTGAACCTTGAGAAGGCGCGGGCGCTGGCCGCAGAGCTTGGCGGAGGGCGCGTGCGCGCCTTGCAGGTGGACGCGGGCGACGAGCTGGGTTTGAGCGAACAGCTCAAAGGCTTCGACGTGGTCGCCAACTGCACGACCTACCACTTCGGCATGAAGGCGACGCGCGCCGCGATTCGCGCGGGCGTCAACTACCTCGACCTCGGCGGGCTGTTCAATACGCCGAAGCAGCTGGAGTTGGACGAAGAGGCGCGCGCTTCGGGCGTCACGGTCTGTCTGGGATGCGGCGCGACGCCGGGCGTGACGAATCTGATGGCGCGGCGCGCGGCAGATCAGTTGGACGAGGTGGACGAGGTTCACGTCGCGTTCGCTTCGTTCCGCTCGGTTGCGCCGTCGCCGGGTCTGCTCGACACGGTGCTCGACGAGTTCAGTCCGGGCAGCCGTCGCTTCTTCTGGCGCGGGGGCGAGTTCGTCGAAGTCCCGGCCTTCTCCGGCGCGAAGCGGGTTCGGTTCGCCGAGCCGGTCGGCGAGGCGGAGGTCTACTACGTGCCGCACTCGGAGACGCACGCGCTGCCGCGCTTCCTCGGCAAGGGCGTCCGGCTCGTTGACGTGCGCGGCACCTGGAGGCCGGAGATTATGAGGGCGCTCCGGGTCTTCGCTGAGTTTCGACTGACGGGCGACGGCGCGGTCTCTTTCGAAGGGCACGAGATCACTTCGAAGGCTTTCCTGCGCGAGCACATCTTGCAGCACGCGGCGGGAGTGGGCGGCGAAGGCGAGTGGGCCTTTCTTCTGAACGTCGAGGTCAAGGGAAGGCGAGACGGCAAGGCGAGGCGCTTCGAGTACACGACGAGCCACCCGGCGCGCGACGTGTGGGGCACGACGGCGACGGCGCGCGTGACCGGCATCCCGGCCTCAATCGGCGCGCAGAAGCTCGCGCGCGGCGAAGCGGCGAGCGCCGGCGTCATGTCGCCGGACGCATGCTTCGAGCCGCTCCCTTTCTTCGAGGAACTCTCCCGCCGCGGCATCAACGTCGAGGAGACCTCCGTTGACGGATGAGCTATCGAGAGACGGCGGTCGCGTCTGCGGTGTATCGCACGGGAGAATAATCTCTGCCGCACACTTCGAGGGCTGACGGATTATTTTGACTCGACCGCACCCAGGGTTACGCGTTCGCGCGCTCCAGCCTTAGCTTTATGCTGCCGCAGTCTTCGGCGGCTTTGGGTTTATGAGGCGTAGCGGCCCTCGCCGACTTCTCGCGCCTGTCCGAGCGAGACGAGCGTTTGGAGCAGCTCTTCGATTCGCTCGACGTTTGCGCGTCTGAACGATTTGGCGATCTGTTGCGGGGTAGAGACGCCGCGCCCAGCGGCGAGGGCCTGGCGGACGGCGCGTGCCTGTTCGGGGATGGACTTGGGCCAGGGCTGCCGCTCCTGTTTGGCGGCGGCGGCGGGCGCGGCGGCGAACTCTTCGCCGAAGGCGGCGGCGACGCCTTGGGCGGGCTTCTGGAATTCGGGGCGCAGCCAGCGGACGAGGCCGGAGCGTTCTTCCGCCGCGCGCTCGGCGTTGAGGCGCACGAGGCGTTCGAGGATTTCTTCGTCGGAGAGTGTGGCGGGCCAGCCGTAGGCGTCGAAGACCGCCGCGTCTAGGTCGTCGTGAATCTGTCGGAGGACGGAGACTAAGCCCTGCTCGTGCGTCGCGCGCTCGCGTTCGGTGAGCGGCTCGCCGCGGCGCAGCTTCTCAAGCACGTTGTACATCTCCGTGATGGTGAGCGTCGGGTGCTGCGCCTGCTGCCGCTTGCGGTGAGTGTCTAAGGCTTCGCCGAGTTCGCGGATGCGTGCTTTCTGTTGTTCGGTGCAGGCGGGGAAGGGGAACGGGTCGAAGCAGCGCGTCTTGTTGTAGACGGGACGATCCTCTAATGTGCCACCCGCTGCTAGCGCCCAAGTTAAATGGATGCGACTAGACAGAACTCCTAAATGGAAAGAGTCATCAAGAGCAATAGCAATTAACCTATGGTCAGGCAGAATAGAATCATCAAGGAAAAGGAAAAAGCGATGCTTTGCAGTCTCCACCGTGACAATGTATCGTGACAACCCGCGTAACATCCCGCGCAACTCGGCGTGGCTATCTGCAAACAACCACCAGTTTTCACGCCTTGACTTTCTTTTATTCTGGTCGCGCTCCGGCTTTACGCGCTCATATACCCATTGGTACACCTCTGGAAATCTATTCCGCACCTCATCTATGCCGAGTCCGTATAAGTCAATAACCATTAAATTGCGCGAGATTCCTGTCAAGTCACGCCCATTACGATAGTTACGAATGTGCCGTTCGATGCCTTCAATTCTGCCTAAGCCGAGTTGCACAGCTTGTTCTGCTGTGACAAGAAAGCCCAAACCATGAAGGGAAACACCTAAGTTGCTTACCTTACTGTTTGATAGTAATGCTGCCGCATTCGCCACAGCAACGCCGACTTTCAGGTCAGCATGGATTATGCCTTCACGTTCTTCTAGCTGAACATAACGTTCGTCACCTGAAC